>NZ_JBFSVK010000006.1:0-213254 GCF_041467855.1 Vibrio sp. 10N.247.311.51
CGACGGTTACGGCTCGACAGCGGAAGCGACGGTGACCCTGAAAGAGAGCAACGTGAACGAGGGGCCAGTAGCGATTGATGACACATATGAAACTCATATTGAGACGCTGCTCTTCTCTGAGTCCTTTGAAAACATGACAAACACAGGTCGTTGGACAATAGTAACAGGCGACGAACTGGGTGATTGGGAAGCAACAAATGGTCTAGAGATTCAGCGTGACGGTCTCATAGCCGAAGCGACAGACGGTGACTACCTCGCTGAGCTTGATGCTCACAAAAACACCGCGATCACAACAAGTATTAATACGTCAGACCAAGATAGCGTGCGTGTTGAATTTGATTACAACCCTCGACGAGACGGTAATTCATCTTCTGACATGACGTTTAAAATCGGTGACACGTTAGTTACTGTTCACGCCGATGGAACTCTATCGGGTGCCGACGGACTTAATGTCCAAATAGGGCAACCTGACGCAAATGGTTGGTATAAGATCACGGCTGAGTTCGAAGTCCAAGGGGACGTTACGGACCTTACATTTGCAGGTGCTGGAGCTTCAGATAGCTATGGTGCGTTGTTAGATAACATTACAGCGACAGGTATTAATCAATCTAAACTTGTTACTGCTGAAGACACGTCTATCACGATTTCTTTTGATGAGTTGTTGGCCAATGATACTGACATTGATGGTGATGAGCTCTCAATTGTTGTCGGTTCAATTACCTCCGCGGCTAATGGTGAACTGTTTGTCGACTACACAAACAATACAATTACATTCACACCGGATACCGACTATAACGGTGAGGCAACTTTTAAATATAAAGTGACCGATGGGAACGGTGGGGAAGATGAAGCAGAAGTTACGCTTAATATCTCTCCTGTGAACGATGCACCAGTGCTGACAGGCGATCTGTTGGGTGAAGTGGATGAAGAAGGCAGCTATACCATTACGGCTGAGGACTTAGGCTACACGGACGTTGATGATACTGACACAGGTGTTACCTTCACGGTCGGCAACGCGAGCAACGGCACAATCTTAGTCGGCGGTGTTCCGTCGAACAATTTCACAGTGGCGCAGTTGGCGGCGGGTGAAGTGACGTTCAAGCATGACGGCAGCGAAACCACGTCGGCGTCGTTCGACGTTAACATTGAAGACGGCAACGAAGATGGCAGCACACCAGTAGACAGCACGTTTAACTTGACGGTGACGCCAGTCAACGACACGTTCGTTGATGCGGATGAAAGCGTCAGCGTTACAGAAGACAGCGTTGACAACACAGGCAATGTACTCACGGGCACCTCAAGCCCAGATGGAGAGGTGACGGTGACGACGTTCAGCGTGGCTGGTCAGACTGTGAACGCAGGTGAAAACATCACGGTTGATGGCAAAGGCACCATCCGTATCGACAGCGATGGGACTTACACCTTCACGCCAGAGGGGAATTACAACGGCGAGTTCCCAACGGTGACGTACACCATGACCGACGGTCTGGAAGTGGATGGCACGCCATTAGAAACATCGACGTTGGATTTGACGGTAACGCCAGTCAACGACACGTTCGTTGATGCGGATGAAAGCGTCAGCGTTACAGAAGACAGCGTTGACAACACAGGCAATGTACTCACGGGCACCTCAAGCCCAGATGGCGAGGTGACGGTGATGACGTTCAGCGTGGCTGGTCAGACTGCGAACGCGGGTGAAAACATCACGGTTGACGGTAAAGGCACCATCCGCATCGACAGCGATGGGACTTACACCTTTACTCCAGAGGGGAATTACGACGGCGTGTTCCCAACGGTGACTTACACCATGACCGACGGTCTGGAAGTGGACGGCACGCCATTAGAAACATCGACGTTGGATCTGACGGTGACGCCAGTCAACGACACGTTCGTTGATGCGAATGAAAGCGTCAGCGTTACAGAAGATAGCGTTGACAACACAGGCAATGTACTCACGGGCACCTCAAGCCCAGATGGCGAGGTGACGGTGACGACGTTCAGCGTGGCCGGTCAGACTGCGAACGCGGGTGAAAGCATCACGGTTGACGGCAAAGGCACCATCCGCATCGACAGCGATGGGACTTACACCTTTACTCCAGAGGGGAATTACGACGGCGCGTTCCCAACGGTGACGTACACCATGACTGACGGTCTGGAAGTGGACGGCACGCCATTAGAAACATCGACGTTGGATCTGACAGTGACGCCAGTCAACGATGCGCCTGTAGCCATCAGTGATTCTTACAAAAACGTTCAAGAAACCATATTGCTTACCGAGTCATTTGAAAATATGGCAAACCCAGCGGGTTGGACGGTTGTTTCTAAAGACCCATCAGAGGTATGGGACTTTACTAATGGTATAGAGATTGAGCGAGACGGCTTAATTGTTGATGCTACCGACGGTGATTTTTACGCAGAGCTAGACCCACATAAAAATACGGTGATGACGACATCAATTGATACGTCGGATCAAGACTCTTTGAGGGTAGAGTTCGATTATAACCCTCGCCAAGACGGCAACTCGTCGTCTGATATGACTTTTACTGTTGGGAATACAGCTATTACGCTGCATGCGGATGGAACAGTGACTGCTCCAGAAGGCATTTCTGTAACACTAGATGGTCCGGATAACAAAGGTTGGTATCAAGTAAATGCTGAGTTTGATGTTAGTAGTGATGCTACTTTAATCGCTTTTGCTGGTGCGGGTAGATCTGATTCGCTTGGTGCGTTCATCGATAACATTACAGTTACCGGAATAGATGCACCCAAACTCATAACGGAAGAAGATCAGGCTCTTACTATTAGTGGTAGTGAGCTGCTAGCCAATGATTTCGATATCGATGGGGATGACATAACCATTTTTTCTGTCAACGCAACCGATGCTACAAACGGCTCTGTTCAGCTGATAGATGGCAATGTCGTGTTTGAACCTAACCAAGATTTCAATGGTGAAGCGACTTTCGAATACACCATTGTTGATACTCATGGTGAAAAAAGCACTACGACAGTGACTGTTAATGTCACACCAGTAAATGATGACCCTATCGCGAACGATGATTCAAGAGCATTAGGTGATAACCTGATCGTCAATGGTAGCTTTGAAGACTATGAATCGGTATCAAATGCCGGTTGGGGTTCTCGAATCGACCAACTAGATGGTTGGTCCTACGATGCAAGAACTGGTGCTTTAGATTCAGTTCAAGAAGGCTATGCTGTTGATGAAACAGACGGCGATCGTATGATTGATATGGAAGGTAACGGTGACAATGTAACCCTTACCCAACAAATTCAAGGTGTAGAAAGCGGTACCTTATACCAACTGTCTTTTGATACGGCAATGTACGAACGATTGCCGAGTGCTGAGCTTGAGGTCATTTGGAACGGCGAAGTCATTGCTACGATCACCCCTGAAAGCAACATAATGCAAACTCAGTTATTGGAATTATTAGGTGGTAGTGGCGATGGTTCAAATACCCTTTCATTTAGAGAAGTTGGTACTGAAGGCGACAAGAGTGGGACTTATCTAGACAATATCAAATTTCAAGAAGTGATTAAAAACCTTCAGACACAAGAAGATGTAACTCTCGACATCCCTAGTAGCGAGTTACTTTCGAATGATTCTGACGTTGATGGTGATACGTTAATTATTTTAGATAGTTTAGTGATTGATCCAACATACGGTCAGGTTGAGTTAGTAGAGCTACAAGATGGCTCTCAAACCGTTCGTTACACTCCAGCGGATGACTTCAATGGTATCGCTACGTTTACTTACACAGTTTCTGACGGTAAAGGTGGTACTGATACCGCCGTGGTTACGATTAATGTCACTCCAGAAAATGATGCTCCAATATTTGTCAAAGATGGAGTGCCGATTGATGACACTGATCAAATAAGTGTATCGACTAAAGAGGATAACTCTGTATCTGGTAAGGTTACTGCAACCGATATTGACGACACTGACCTGACTTACACGGTGAGCCAACCTACAAACGGTAGTGTTGAGATCGACCCTGAAACGGGCGAGTGGAAGTACACTCCGAACAACGAGTTTGATGGAGATGATTCATTTGTTATTACCGTGTCGGACGGTAACGGTGGTACAGATACGGTTGTAGTGAATGTTGATGTATTACCTGTTGCTGAGCTAACAGTTACGGCAGGTCAACCAGTTACAGAAGCAGAAGAAGCATTCCTATCTTTTGAAATCAACTTAAATGAACTAGTTTCAGAAAACGTGACTCTAGACCTGACTCTGGGACATGCAGATGATACCGCAACTAAAGGTGTCGATTACGAAGACAAGATCTACGTTAAAGATGGACAAGATTATAAAGCGCTTTCAGAGCAGGAGCTTGCCGATCTTATTATTGCTAGCGGCTCTGATAGCTTAGAAGTCTTCATCAAGGTTCTTGATGATAAATTGCTTGAGGGTGAAGAAACTGTAACTCTAAATGCTAGCTCAACTAGTGAGTATGTTGAAAATGACAAACAGGACTCAGATACAGCTAAGATTGTCGATGAGACAGACACAAACGACAAAGATACCGTTACAGTTGGGCTGACTGGTCCCGATTCAGTTATTGAGGGTGATAAGACAAGTCCATTTACGATTACGCTAAGTGAGCAAGTGCCTGAAGATAGTGTAGTTACTCTTCAGTACTCTTACACAAACGCGAGCAATGAAGATATTGTTGAAGTTATAACTGTAAACGTAGACGCAAATACAAATACAGCGACCTTTGAGATTCAAACTGAACCAGATAACGAATACGAAGTCGGCCAAGAGTTTAACGTTAGTGTTGTATCCGTAACCCAAGATGGTACCGATGTATTTGAGAAGCTAGACACGTCTAGCGCTGATAAAAATGTAGCTATTGACGATAGCCATGATAACCCGCCAAAAACTGAAGACTTCTCTATTTCTCTCAATGCAGATGGCTCATCGCAAGTTATTTTCGATACTGGAATTGAGACTATCGAAGGTGATGGTACAGACCATATTTCTGATGACGAAGATGATAACGATAATGACGCAGGTACAAATCTCGGCGTGATCATCACAGAGCTGCCTGATTCAGGAACTCTTTACTATGTCGATGGTAATAACAAGGTTGAAGTGGTAGTTGGGCAGACGTATGCAGATCCTAACAACATCGTTTATGAAGATGACCAAGAATCAACAGGCTTCTTCTTAGGTGTTGATGATACATCCACATTAGATAAAGGCCCTCATAGCACTGCAGAGTTCCATAACTGGGGTGATGAAGTTGATGCGTATACTCGCGAACTGAAGTTTGATAATGGTGATGTCGTCACCATTACCTCGGAAGGTCGAAATAACGTTGACGCTAAGCCTTTAGTACAGAACAACAGCCAGCAAGGCCATATTGGCTTCGGTATTGCATCGACTAATCGCGGTATTCACCAAGACGAGGCAATCAACATTGATTTCTCTTCTCGTCCAGCGGACTCAGTAACGGTTGGTCTAAGTGGTTTGGGTGGCTGGTTTGCCCCAAATGCTGATGATAGTGTTCAATCAAGAGCCGAAATTACAGTCACCTTTGATTATGGTAATGGTGTCACAGAAGAAAAAACCTTCCTTTATGATGACACCCACAATAATCAGAATGTCACGATTGTCGCTCCTGAAGGTGCTGAGATTGTTTCGGTGGAAGCAAGCACACAAGGACCAGGTAACTGGGAGCTGACTTCTCTTGAAGCTAAGGCGTCAGATTCATTCGAATATAAAGCAGTAGACAGTGATGGTAACGAAAGTGAAGTTAAGACAGTTACTATCGATAAGTCTGGTGACCTGAGTGCGAATAACGATCCGCAAGGCTTCGAAGTTAAACTGGGTGAGTTCAGTGAAGACAACGACTCTCCATGGTCAGCCGAAGGCGCTGAGCTAAATGCTAGCTTCAATGGCCAAGATAAAGACTTTGCACACAGCGGCATTAAGATTGGTGTTGCCGGCAAAGTAGGTGGATTGGGCGCTCAGATTGAATATGATCGTGCAGAGCAGCAATCTGAGAAGTTTGAAATCAATTTAGATAGCCCTGCGACTCAGTTTACATTTTCAGTATCTAACTTGTTTAAAAACGAAGGTAATGACGGTGATTTCACTGATAACCATGAACAAGGCAGTTGGGTAGCGTACCTCAATGGCGTAGCGGTTGCAGGTGATACGTTTATTGCTGAAGACGGTAACAATAAAGGTACTTACGAAATAACACCGCTTGCTCCTGATGGTACTCCAATCGCATTTGATACCGTGGTATTTGAAGCAACTGAGTATTCCAACCAAGCAACGCATGATAATGATGCGTCAGATTACTTCCTAACTGGTTTTAAAGCCTCTAGTGAAGGCGCATATGCAGTGAATCAAGGCGGCATTCTTGAGATTCCAACATCGAAGCTTGCTGGAATTATCGGTTCTGAGCTGCTAAATAACGATATCGATTCAGATGGCGACAATCTACGTATTACGTATGTATACGGTGAAACGGAAGGTAATGCGTATATCAAAGATGGCATCGTATACTTTGATTTAACTGGCGATGATTTTGTCGGTGAAACAACGTTTAAATATCAGGTAACTGATGATAATGGCCAAATCGCGAGTGCTGAAGTTAATGTTATCGTAAACCCTCTACCGACTCCTTCTAGTGTTGCGTCTGTAGACCTGCTAGCAGACTCAGTAGTTGAAGGTGATGAACTTGGCTTTAAAGTCACTTTGGATTCAAGTGCACTTGTTGAATCTGCGTTGGACGTTACTTTTGGTAAGAACACGGATGCTGCGAATGATTCAGGTGACGAAAAAGATCTCGACCTGAGTCTGGTTCGTTTTACTAATGGCGTCACATATGATCAGCAAAGTGGAAAGCTGATTGTCCCAATTGGAGTGAAGGATTTTGCAGTTCTTATCCCTACTCTTATTGATGGTGTTCATGAGCTCGACGAAAACTACAGCTTAATAGTCGATGGTGTATCTGCTACTGGCATCATCGAAAACGTTGATACAATTGAGCTAATGGTTGAGAGTTTTGCCGACGTAGCTGAAGGCTCGAATGCAGTCTTCGCAGTAAGTTTAAATAATCCGTCCTCAGAGAATATCGACGTATCGCTAGCAATTACTCTTGATAGAGAGGCTACTTCAGCGGAAACGGCTGATTTCAAAGATATTGGTGAACTATACACTGCGTACTACTTGGAGCCAGAACAATCCGGGGAGCCTAAACGTGTTGAACTTGATGTAGTAATTAAGGATGGCAAACCTACCGTTACTTTCCCTAATGGTGAAACTGAGATCTTTGTTGAAGTAGCGACAAAAGATGACTCGGTATTTGAAGGTGGTGAAGACTTTAACCTAGTTGTTACTGACGAGTCCGGTTATGTGTCGAATGGTTCTGCTTCAGATGAAACCACTATTATGGATGATGGTACCGATCCAGACGGCCCAGATGGACCACAAGTTGGCAATGATGATCGTCCTGTTGTTGACAGCATCACTGACATTGAAATTGAAGAAGGCCAGTCAGGAACGTTTGTTGTTGAGCTTTCAAATCGCAGCGAATCCACAACCACAATTGAAATGTCTCTAAATGACGGCTCTGCCGTGAGTGTAGATGGACAACCAATTGAGGGCGACTTTAATGGATCTAGCGTAGTAGTTACTTTTGGTCAAGGTGTTGATAAGCAGATTCAAACCGTTGAAGTTATCAATGGCAAGTTTGTAGTTAGTGTTCCTGACGGGCATGAATCGTTTACAGTTGAAGTCGTAACTAACCAAGATACGCATGCAGATAATAATGAGAAGTTCTCTATTTCTGGCAATGCTCTTCACCAGCAAGACGCAGTTACTGGTGTTGCTACAATTGTCGACAATGAAGCGCCAATGGTGGATCTAAATGGTGCTCTATACGACATTGAGTTTGTAAGTGAAGGTGCTGGCTACAGCAATGTCTTTGGTTACTATATCAACGACGAATCAGGCGAGAAGCAGCTTCACGTTTTGGTTTCTAATAGCAATGATCCAAGTCTATCACCGAGTACCTTGTTAGATTCACCGTTGTCTTCGATCGATAACCTTGAGTTTTTCTTAATTCCAAATGGCTTCAATAAGATTGATAGCGATAAACGCTATGACCTTAAAGTGAATGACCAAGGTCAATTAGTTGTCGATGGTGTTGTTAAAGCTGGTATTCCTGTTTATACATCGACTGACGAAGACCATCAGATCTCAACCACGCTTGATAGTGACGGAAATCTAGTATTGAGCTTTGATGACCAAAAAGGCCAAGGCAACGATGATAATGACTTCAACGATTTTGTTGTTAAGGTCAGTAAGATTGATACAGATGGTATTGACTTTAACTCAGCATACGTTGAGGAAGGAGAAGCGGCTATCGCCGATATAGACGCAGATATCTTTGACGATAAAGATACAATCAAATCGATGAGCGTTACTCTAACCAATGCTAAAGATGGCGATAACTTAACCTGGGCTGAAAATAGTGGATTCAGTGTATCTAAAACAGTGATTGGCACTGCAATCGCACTAATAATTACCCATCCATCAGGTAGTGTTTCTGCCGATGAGTTTGAAACGTTCCTGAAATCTATTCGATTTGTAAACAGTAGCGACACGCCTGATGAAGAAACGCGCTTAGTTGAAGTCACTGTGTCTGACGGCGTTAATCAGTCTGAAACGGCTACAACATCAATCTCTGTGACTGGCACTGATGAATTATCCCTCATTAATGTGGCAGGTTTAGAAGACCAGTTTATTGACCTAAACATTAGTGTTGTTGACGCAGCAACATCGGTAAGCACGATAGAGCTGTCAGGTATTCCACAAGGTGCAACTGTATTAGTCGGTGGTGTTGAATCTGCAGTTGATAACAGTGGCACTGTCGTGGTTGATATCGATGATATTGATTCGGTTAAAGTGAAAGCACCAGAGCATAGTGATGTTAACTTTGATATTTCAGTAACAGCTAAAGATTCTGATGAAGAGACTGTAGAATCTGGCAGTATTTACGTTGATGTTCATCCTGATGCGGACAGGCCTACACTAATCATCGGCGACTTTGAGAAAGTTGCTGCGATTGATTTTGAAGATGTACAGATAACATCAGGCTCTTGGGATAGTGATATTGAAATAAATAACGTCGAGGGTGTATCGACCATTGGCGAGTGGAGTACTTCTAATCCCGGTCAACATGTTGAAGTGGGTACTGAAGGCACATACCTGTCAGGCTCGTCAATGAACCAAGTTATGGAAATTGAAGGTGAAGTTGACGACAAAGTCCTCTATACCGACATGGATCTTGTCGCTGGCCGCTTCTACAATTTTAAATTCGATATTGCCGCGAGAGACGATGTTGATCCTTCGGACTCCGACATGGAGGTATCGCTCTTTAAGCTAGATGATGCTGGCAATCCAATTGAGAGCAGTAAGGTAACACTTTATGACTTTATTGCTGAGCGACAAGGTAGTGGTTGGCAAGAGGGAACGTTCACGTTGCCCGTTGAGCTTTCAGGTAAATATCGCCTTGTTCTTGAAGCAGACGAAGCCGACTCTACAGGCGCAATAATTGATAATATTCAATTTACTGCGGTCGACAACTATGGATACGAAGATTCATTTATCAAGCTCAGTGAGATTAGCGCTTCGCTGGTAGATGCGACAGATGGTTCTGAGACCTTAACTGTAGAGTTGGATGGTCTTCCTGTTGGTTCAGTGTTGATTGACGGTACAGGGCAGGATGCGAATATGCATATTGTCACTGAAGTGAATAAAAACGATAAAATTGATGTAACTGGTTGGGATCTAGCAGAACTTCAGATCAAGGTATTAGACTCTAGTACCTTTGACATTAAGGTCATCGCAACTGCGACAGAGGCGGACACCAACAAGGATGATGATGTTCACGGAGAGCACGGTGATCTTGGTGGTAAACTGGCTAATGCGTCTGAAGCAACAATTAATATTACAGTCCTTGAACGCCCTGTCGACACTAATGAACGTCCAATTGCTAATGACTTTACTATTTCTTCGGATACAAATGTTGCGAATGTTAACTTTGCGCCTAACGCGATTGATAAAGAAGATGATAGAGACAATAAGAATACGTCTGTACGAATTGAAGAGTTGCCAGAGTATGGCAAGCTTTATCTAATTGATGATGACGGAAAGATTGTTGAAGGCCCGCTTGAGGTTGGAAGTGAAGTTCTTGATAGTGGTAAAGTTGTCTATGTTGCTGACGGTACCAACACTACGACGTTCAACAGCGACTTTACGGTTGGCAACTTTGCTGAAGAGCATGGTCTTAATCTCGAAAATAAAGATGATGGTGTAGATAAGCTAGAGCTTGATGGTGTAACCCTCTCCGGCGGCACATTTGAAAATGGTCAATTTGCGGGTGACGGAGCAACGATTAAGTACGATCACAACAATAACCAGAAAGGTCTATTTGTTAGTACTACTCATGACAGCGGCACTGGTAAAGAAACTCAGATTGGTGAGTATGTTTCTATCGCCTCAAACGAAGGGGACATTTCTTCAGCTAAAGTGTCTTTTGCTAGTCTTGATGGCTTGTTCAATAATGGACATGCTCAAATTGTCGCTTACCTTTTCCGGGATGGTAAGCAGGTAGATGTAATTGAACCGATTCAGATTGTCACTTCGAGTAAACATGACGGTTACTCGGTCATTAACTCTGACAATACCGTATTTGATGAGATTCGTTTAGTTGGCGTTAATACTTCGAACAAAGGCAAAGGAGCGGGTTTCAACGTTGCTGAAGTTGACGTTGATGTCGTCGGCGTTACTGATCTACAAGATGAGTTTACGTACTCTGCAAAAGATTCTGATAATCAGCTAAGTTTAGAACCTGGTACCGTTACCATTGAGGCTAAAAATACAATCCACTCCCCAACGAGCGGTATTGATAGTGTTACAGTCCAAGGTGGCAATACATTAAACTGGCCAAGCTCAGCTGCAGTAATAAATTCACTAATTACTTATCATCAATCAGAGTATGACGACGTCGGTGGAGCACAAATTGATGTAGGGATTGGGGCTGATTTTGTCAACCTTGGTTCGGGGTCAGATACTATCTTTATGGGAGATAGTATTTCGCCAACTCAAGACCTTAATGTGCTACCAAATGACTTCGATTCTAGAATAGAACAGTTTTCTAAGTTAGAAGTTTCAGAGTTCACCTATGGTGACGAAAACAATGGAATGAAGGGTTTTGAGGACACACCTCCAGGCCTTGATGTAGCAAATGGTGGTGGAGGTAACGACAGGATCTATGGTGAAGAAGGTCAAGACATTATCTTCGGTGGAACCGGCAATGACGTTCTACATGGTGGCACTGGTAACGACGCTGTCCGTGGCGGCTCTGGCAATGACACGATAATTGGTGGTCATGGTAACGATATCCTTGTTGGAGATGATGGTGCCGACCTGTTCCAATGGGTTGACCAACCGTTCCAAGACGATGTTGATACAATTACAGACTTTGATCTAGGTGAAGACCATCTTGATATCTCTCAATTATTGCCAATGGAAAACTCAATGTCTGATCTTCTTGAACATATCACTATTGAGAAGGTCGATAACGGCGGTGGTGATAAAGATTTGGTTATCACTATCTCTGAAGACGCAACTAATAGCGGTCAAACACAAACTATCATTCTTGATAACACGGGGAACCAGTTTGATTCAGTGAACGCTCAAGGTGATGGTCGTGTAATAAGTAGTGACCTGAGTAATTTGGTGAATCAGTTATTCGTCAACTTACCAGACTAAAAAAAGGGCCGAAAGGCCCTTTTTTAATGTGTCTGTTTTGTTATATAAAATAGAGTCTAAAACCCTAGGTTTAAAGAACCTTACAAGCAAAACCTTTCAGGTAGAAACCTTCTGGGTAGGCTGTGTCTGTTAGGTGGTCGGCTGCTTGCTCGAAGCGTTCTACGAACTTAACAGTGCGGCCTGCATCTAATGCTGCATCAGCAATGATTTTTTGGAACAAATCAGTACCCATTAAGCCAGAGCAAGAGTAGGTGAGTAGAGTACCACCTGGTTTCAGGATTTGCATCGCAAGCATGTTAACGTCTTTGTAGCCGTTAGCACCCGAAGTTAGGTTATTCTTGCTTGAAACAAACTTTGGCGGATCCATGATCACTACGTCAAACTTAGTGCCTTGGTCACGGTATTCACGAAGCAGTTTGAAAACGTCAGCGTTTAGGAATACAGCGCGCTTTTTCGAGATATCAAACCCGTTAAGTTCAGCGTTGAATTTAGCTGTATCAAGAGCTAGTTGAGATACGTCAGCGTTGATAACACGCTTCGCGTCGCCTTTAAGTGCGTAAAGGCCAAAACCACCTGTGTATGAGAAGCAGTTAAGGACATCTTTGCCTTTAACGTACTTCATTGATTCTTTGCGGCTATCGCGCTGGTCCATGTAGAAGCCCGTTTTGTGGCCTTCCATAATGTTCACGCTGATTTTGACGCCGTTTTCTTCAATCACGATAGATTTCGGTGGCTCTTCACCGTGAAGAACGCCGACAACTTGTTCTAGGCCTTCTTTTTTACGAACTGCTACGTCTGAACGCTCGTAGATGTTGCAGTCAGGGAAGCACTCGATTAACGCTTCTACCAATACGCTTTTGTTAAATTCAGCGCCAGCACTTAGCAGTTGGCAAACAAGGAAGTCTTGGTATTTGTCGATTGTGATACCTGGCAAGCCATCAGACTCTGCGGCCGTTAGGCGGTAGCCCGTTAGGCCATCGCGCTCAATGATGTCTTCACGTAAAGACTGTGCGTCTTGAATTCGTTTTACAAAGAACGCCTTGTTGATCTCTTCTTTTTCAAATGTCCAAACACGAGCTCGAATTTGAGATTCTGGTGAGTAAGCCGCTTTTGCAAGCCACTGACCATTTTGAGCATATACGTCTACAGTTTCACCTTGTTTTGGTTCGCCTTCGACCTTATCGATACCGCGTGAAAATACCCAAGGGTGTTTGCGGCGTAGTGATTTATCTCGGCCTTTAGCTAGATGAATTGAAGGAGTCATAATTTACTCTGTTTGTTGAATTTGAAGGAGGGGTATTGTCGGGGAAGTACAGGTGAAAAGCAAATAAGAAAGGGCTGCAGAAGCAGCCCTAGTAATGATTAATCAACACATTGTAGTTGGAGAGCAGTATTAAGCTTTAAGACCGGTCAGCAAACCTTCCATCGTGTCGCTTTGTTTACGAAGTTGGTCAACATTGGAATTACTCTTACTGATCATCTCGCAGATGCTGTCTGATTGATGACGAATCTCTTCAACACTTTGTGCAATGTTGTCGGCAACTACGCCTTGTTCTTCAGCCGCGGTAGCAATTTGAGTGCTGCTATCTGAAATAGACTGGTTTTTTTCCGCTAATGAACCGATCTCGACGTTCACTTCTGACATCAGTGTTTGGCCTTCGTTAGCATTGTTCACCGTGACTTCCATCAGCTTGGTCAGTGATTGACTGTTACGTTGTAATGATTCAATCATGCTTTGGATTTCAACCGTTGCTTGCTGAGTACGACCGGCAAGGGCACGAACTTCATCGGCAACAACCGCAAATCCACGACCTTGCTCGCCAGCACGTGCGGCTTCGATAGCGGCGTTCAACGCTAACAGGTTAGTCTGTTCAGAAATACCGTTGATGGTAGTGACGACTTCATCGATCTGCGCTGCGTTGGCATCCAGCTCTTCTACTGCTTGTGAAGCGGATTGGATCTCTTGAGATAGGCTAGAGATAGACTCCAATGTATTTGAAACCTTCACTTGACCGCTCTGAGCAACGCCGCGAGCGTCCATCGTTTGTGAGCTAGACGCATGAGCAAGGGTAGCGACTTCGCGAATGGTAGCCGCCATTTGTTCCGTTGCACTTGCCAAGCTATTCAGGTGTTCCTGTTGGTTACCTGAGATGTCTGAACTTTGTTGTGTTGACTGGTTCAAGTCCGAGCTGATTTGCTGCATGAGAGCGACAGACTCTTGGATTGATAGAACCATGTTTTGTTCACGTTCAGCGACTTTATCGATTGTAATCGCGATTTCACTGAACTCGTCACGAACTAAGAAGTAGTTCATGCGGCAAGTTAAGTCGCCATTCGCAAGCGTGTTCAGAGCTTTGTTCATAGAGAACATCGCGCCGCCAATGAAGGTCATAATGTAGTAAACACCTAGCGCGATAAGCGTTAGGGTTACAGCGATGATAGAAACCTGAGTCGTCGAGAGAGCAGACCAAAGGTTTTGGTCATGGTTAGCAACTAGGCTAAATGCACCATTCATTACTGATACAGAACCAGCACCGTAGCCCAAAGAGATGGTTTCAGAACTGCTGACAAGCTGAGCAACTTGATCTTTAGTGAGTTGACCTGCTTCGATAAGTCCTTTCATCAAGAGCATTTCTTCTTGATAAAGATGAGCAAGTAAAGAGTCCGCGGCACTATCTAAAACGAGAGTTAATATAACCAGGGCGAGAAGAGGTAATAAGAAGAGTAGATAGAACTTTTCTTGGATTTTTAGGTGAATGAGATATTTGTCAATCCAACGAAATGGGATTTCTTTCATAATCGTTATACTCGAAGTAAGTCCACCAATAAGCGGTGAATGAATAGAAGCTCGACTATATCATTCATATAATTTATGAGGCAACGTTATGGAAAGTTCACAATATATTTTTGTCGTGTCAGGCGTAGTTCAATGTGTTGGGTTCCGTTACCACACCAGTAGGCAGGCGCAAGCTATGGGTCTCTCAGGTTATGCAAAGAACCTAAATGATGGCCGAGTTGAAGTGTTAGCTGTCGGAAAGGGTAAGGAAATAGAGAAGTTCCACGCTTGGCTCAATATTGGCCCTTCGAGTGCGACAGTAGATCATGTAGTGATGCATCAAGTGAAAGATAGCGAGCGCCAGGACGTACGCATAGGGGCTTTTAAAATACTGTAGTTATGGCGCTACAGTATTTATATCGAACGTAACTTAATGACCTAAAGCGGGTTAGGTTTACAAGCACTTTGCTGGTTTAGGTAAACCGGCGAGCTTGGTCGCTTGTTTTGCAGGGCCTTTTTTGAATAACTTGAAAAGGTACTTACTGTTGCCTTTTTCTGGGCCGTGGGCTTTTTCCATTGCTTTAACGAGCATGCGAACCGCTGGTGAGGTGTTGAACTCTTCGTAAAAGCTCCTTACAAAATGTACGACTTCTAAGTGTGCATCTGTAAGTTCAATCGCCTCGTCTTGAGCAAGAATTTCAATCATACCTTCTTCCCATTGCGTGTAATCCAATAGGTAGCCTTGAGCGTCGGTTTCGATTTGCTTGCCGTTATATTCAAACATGTTTAATCCAGAATCCAATTAACTATGCGGATAGGGTACATGACCAAGTTTATCTTTCTCAACAGAAATTGTAGCTATCTAAAGAAATATCGCACTTAAAGATACAAAAAAGCCCAAGAGATAGGCTCTTGGGCTAGATATTCTTCAATGATGGGAACGATTAGTCGTCGCTGCCCATGATGCCTAGGATGCTTAGTAGGCTGATGAAGATGTTGTAGATCGATACGTACAAGCTGATCGTTGCAGAGATGTAGTTTGTTTCACCGCCACGAATGATGTTTTGCGTTGTAAGCAAGATAACACCAGTCGAGAACAGGATGAACATACCGCTCATTGCCAATGATAGTAGAGGCATTTGTAGGAAGATGTTTGCAACCATACCTACAAGTAGTACTACGAAACCAGCTAATAGCATGCCGTTAAGGAACGACAGGTCACGCTTAGTTGTTAGTGCGTAAGCTGATGCGCCCATAAACGCCAGTGCTGTACCGCCAAGTGCAGTTAGGATGACATCACCCATGCCTGCGCCAACGTACATGTTTAAGATTGGACCGATGGTGTAGCCTAAGAAACCTGTAAATAGGAATGTGAAGACTAGACCCATGCTGTTGTCACGGTTCTTTTCTGTTAGGAAAAGTAGGCCGTAGAAGCCAACTAGCATGATAATAAGACCCGGGCGAGGAAGGTTCATCGCCATGGATACGCCTGCTACAACAGCAGACCAAAGTAGTGTCATAGACAGTAATGCGTAGGTGTTACGCAACACTTTATTGGTTTGCAGAGCACTTTCTTGAGATGCTGTGCGTGAAAACATAGGGCTGTTCATAATCTTCCTCGTAAGGTGACTTCAATAGTTATTAGTACATTTATGGGGGTGAAAGTTCGAAAAATCAAGTCTCTCATTCCTCTTGTATACGTAAAATAATAATCAAAATAGTCGGTTAAGTGTTTCTGAAGGTGTAACAAAGTATTTCTTAAATTTCAGTTAAGGTTCGATGTTCAATTTTTATCGCACTGAGTCGCTGTTTATAATCTTGAAAAACTAAGTGTAACACTGAAAACAAAGAGGCGACCTAAGCCGCCTCTGTAGTTTATGCATCATAACACATTAGTGGTGTAAGATTTGGCTTAAGAAGTTCTGCGTTCTGTCTGATTGTGGGTTTTCAAAGAAATCGACAGGGTTGTTCTCTTCTATGATTTCACCGGCATCCATGAAGATAACGCGATCCGCGACCTCTTTAGCAAAGCCCATCTCGTGTGTTACACAAAGCATCGTCATGCCTTCCTCTGCAAGTTCAACCATTACGTCTAACACCTCACGAACCATTTCTGGATCGAGCGCCGACGTTGGTTCATCAAACAGCATCACTTGAGGATTCATACACAAAGAGCGAGCAATAGCTACACGCTGTTGTTGACCACCTGAAAGCTGACCTGGGAACTTGTCTGCTTGCTCAGGGATTTTAACTCGCTCTAGGTACTTCATTGCAATCGCCTCAGCTTCTTCTTTTGGCATCTTTTTGACCCAGATAGGGGCCAGAGTGCAGTTCTCTAATACCGTCAGATGTGGAAACAGATTGAAGTGCTGGAAACACATGCCGACATCTCGGCGAACAGCTTCGATGTTCTTTAGATCTTCCGTTAATTCATTACCTGAAACGAAGATATGACCTTTTTGGTGCTCTTCTAATCGGTTGATGCAGCGGATCATCGTTGATTTACCAGAGCCTGAAGGGCCACAGATAACGATTTTCTCGCCTTTTTTAACTTCTAGATTAATGTTCTTAAGTACGTGGAATTCACCGTACCATTTGTTCATGTCTTTCAACTCGATCATAAGACCTTGAGAGTTGTTTTCTGTCTGCTGCGTCATAATACGTCCTTGATCTTGTTAATTATCGTTTGTGACCGGTGTGAAGTCTGTTTTCTAGCCATATCGAATATCTCGACATGCCAAAACAAAACACCCAGAACACTAACGCGACAAATACATAACTTTCTGTTGAATACCCAAGCCATTCAGGGTCGGTATTCGCGGCTTGGCCAATCCCTAGTACATCAAACATACCAATAATCAAAACAAGACTGGTATCTTTGAACAAACCAATGAAGGTGTTCACAATTGAAGGAATCGTGATCTTAAGAGCTTGAGGTAGAATGATAAGCCCAGTCTTTTTCCAGTAGCTTAACCCCAGAGCATCAGCCGCTTCGTATTGGCCTTTTGGTATTGCTTGTAAACCACCACGAATTACTTCGGCCATGTAGGCTGCACTGAATAGTACTACCCCAACAAGTGCTCGAATCAGCTTATCGGTTTCTGTCCCTTCTGATAAAAAGAGTGGCAGCATTACTGAAGCCATGAATAGAACTGTAATGAGCGGAACGCCACGCCAAATTTCGATGTATACGGTACACATACTGCGAATGATCGGCATCTCTGAGCGACGCCCAAGAGCAAGTGCAACACCAATAGGGAGTGACACTACAATACCAACAAGTGCGATGACCAGTGTAACCAATAGGCCGCCCCATTTATGGGTATCAACAACTTCTAACCCAAAGACGCCACCGTATAGCAAGCCGGCAATGATAAATGGGTAGATGTTGACGAAGAACAACCAAATCCACGTGCGTTTAGGTGTTTTTTCATAAGCCAGTAAGGCTACAAAAATGGCCAACGTTGCGTAGAAGAGGCGAGGTCGCCACAGTTCAGCTTCTGGGTAGAAGCCATACATGAATTGGTCCCAACGAACGCTGATAAAAACCCAACAAGCGCCTTCGCTAGTACAGGCATCACGTGTGGTTCCTATCCAGTCGGCACTGATGAATGCCCAATCCGCTATTGCCCATAATAGGGTGAAAGCAAAGTAAGCAAGAATCACAGTGACGACGCTGTTAACAGGTCCATTAAATAGATTTTTTCTTAACCAACCTACTGGCCCAACGGTATTCGCTGGAGGCGGAAGATCAGGTTGAAATTGATGTGTACTCATCTTATCTCTCCACCAACGCTACTTTGCGGTTGTATATGTTCATTAGAGCAGACGTTAATAGGCTCAAGGTTAGGTAGACGCCCATTGTCATCGCGATTACTTCGATAGCTTGTCCAGTTTGGTTAAGTGTTGTTCCTGCAAATACAGAGACAAGATCAGGGTAACCAATGGCCATCGCAAGTGATGAGTTTTTAGTCAGGTTTAGATACTGACTGGTTAGTGGTGGGATAATAATTCTTAATGCTTGTGGAATAATAACAAGCTTTAAAGTTCTAGAACGTGGGATGCCTAGAGACATCGCAGCCTCAGTTTGCCCATGGTTTACCGCGTTAATACCTGAACGAACAATCTCAGCAATGAACGCTGCTGTGTAGATACTTAAAGCGAGCATCAATGCAGCAAGCTCAGGGATTATGGTAACACCACCCTTGAAGTTAAACCCTTTCAACACAGGGTAATCTGCAGAGATAGGCATGCCCATAACAAAGTAAGTTACCAACGGTAAGCCTAAAATCAACGCAGCGGCAATTCGCAACATCGGTGTTTGTTGGCCGGTCAGTTTCTGTCTGTTCTTAGCCCAGATGTTGATAATAAACGTAGCGATAATACCGACAATCAATGATGCGATGACAATGCTACTGCCTTGCTCAAACACGGGTGCAGGGAAGTACAATCCACGAACGTTCAAGAAAATTGCTTCACCTAGGCTCATACTTTGACGAGCAGAAGGCAAGGCTTGTAGAACGGCGAAGTACCAGAAAAAGATCTGTAATAGAAGAGGGATATTTCGGAATATCTCAATGTAGAC
Source organism: Vibrio sp. 10N.247.311.51 (assembly GCF_041467855.1). Lineage (NCBI taxonomy): Bacteria > Pseudomonadati > Pseudomonadota > Gammaproteobacteria > Vibrionales > Vibrionaceae > Vibrio > Vibrio sp. 10N.247.311.51. Next base: position 19,180 of record NZ_JBFSVK010000006.1, read on the forward strand.
AGCTGCAAATCGGCTAACTAGCCAGTTTGAAGAGAGTCTAGCTATACCCATACTAAAGCCCAGCACTGTCGCTAGCATGATGCCGAGTACTGAAACCAAAGCGGTATTGAGAAGACCGATAAAGAATGTACGACCGTATGAGAAGGTCTCGTCGTATTCAATCAGTGTTAAGCCGATACCAAAACCAGCTTCTTGCGAGAGAAAATCAAAACCAGTGGTGATACCACGGGAATCTAAGTTTGTGAGTGCATTATTTACAATCGTGTAAAAGAAAGCACAAAGCGCCCCGACGGCGATAATTTGGAAAATGATGGAGCGAAAAGTGGGGTTGTAAAATAAGTTGGCACTTTTGGGCTGTGGCTTTGCCTGAGCTGGAGAAATAGTTTCATTAGGTTTCATACTACTATAACCTCAAATCCATTTAATAAATAGGGCGGAAAACTCCGCCCTAATTGATGCTTGAAAATTTATTAACGGATTGGTGGAGCGTACATAAAGCCGCCCGCATTCCATAATGCATTTACACCACGAGAGATTTGAAGTGGAGAACCTGTACCAACAGTACGCTCAAAACTCTCACCGTAGTTACCAACTTGCTTAATTACCTGGTAACCCCAGTCGTCACGAATGCCAAGGCCTTTGCCTTTAGGACCATCTACGCCAAGAATACGCTTGATGTTTGGATCTTTTGACTTAAGCATTTCGTCTGCATTTTTAGAAGAGATGCCGTATTCTTCCGCGTTAATCATTGCTGAAAGTGTCCACTTAGCAACGTTAAACCATTTATCATCATCTTGACGAACAACAGGACCTAGAGGCTCTTTAGAGATGATTTCAGGAAGTACTTGTGCAGATTTAGGGTCAGCTAGGTTTAGGCGAAGTGCGTATAGACCAGATTGGTCAGTCGTTAGCACATCACAACGACCTGCGTCGAAACCTTTAGATGTTTGTGCTGCCGTATCGAATACCACTGGCTTGTAAGACATACCACTGTTACGGAAGTAATCGGCTAGGTTAAGTTCGGTTGTTGTACCTGATTGAACACATACAGAAGCGCCATCAAGCTCTTGAGCACTTGTTAGGCCAAGTTCTTTCTTAACCATGAAGCCTTGACCATCGTAGTAGTTAACGCCTACGAAGTTCAGACCTAGAGCAGTGTCACGATGTAATGTCCATGTTGTGTTACGAGATAGTACGTCGATTTCGCCAGATTGAAGCGCAGTAAAACGCTCTTTTGCTGTTAGAGGTACATACTTAACTTTAGTCTTGTCACCGAGTACGGCCGCTGCAAGAGCTTGACAATACTCAACATCAATTCCTTCCCATTCACCTTTTGAGTTAGGGTTAGAGAACCCTGGAAGACCGGTACTTACACCACAAGTTAGAAAACCTTGAGATGTGACTTTGTCCAGAGTGCTTTCTGCCGCTGATGCCGATGTTGCCATCATCGCAGTTGATGCAGCTACTACTGAAGCAAGAAGTGTTAGTTTATTTGTCATTTGTATCCTTCCTTGTTAACCAGGTGACACCTGATACTCGTGCTCGTTTGAGTTTCTCTTATGTGTTGCGTTTTCTATGACCTTGTTGTTCAAATTAAACGAGTTGCATTTTGCAAATGAAACTGTGTGCGATTTAAACAACTGTTTATAAGGTTAGGAAAGGATCCGTAGTTTCACAAATGTATAATTTAAAAAGAATTTTGAATGAAATCACAAATCCGAACACAATTAGAATGACCAAATGTTAACTGAATGTAAATAGTGCAACGGTTCACACTGTTGGTGCAACGAGATTTAGAGTTTTATATTGATAATCGACTAGATAAATATTCTGAATGAATGTCACAGTGGTGGAGCATTAACCTTAAAAAAGATTGAAATTTGGTCAATAAATATTTTTATTACACTTCGATAGTTATGAATATGCTCCAAATTTGGTAGCATGGCTGAATAGTTATTGAAGTAGTCTCAAGGAAGAACATGCGTTATTTCCCAATGTTTTTGGATGTAGAAAATAAGCCAATCTTAGTGGTTGGTGGGGGTGAGGTTGCTTGCCGTAAAGTCGATAGCTTACTACGAGCTGGAGCGGATGTGACTTTGGTGTCTCCCAAGGTCGCACCTTACTTAAAGCAGCTTGTGGACGAGAACAAACTCCACTGGGTTCAAAACTTTTATTCGTCACAGATCATATCGAAAAATTACTTACAGGTTTGGGCCACAACAGACAACCCAAGCTTGAATCACCAAGTGTATAATGATGCGAAAAAACTGGGTATTTTAGTCAATGTGGTTGACGATCTACCATACTGCGACTTCATAACACCTTCGATGATAAATCGCGGCAGAATCCAAATTGCCATCTCTAGTGGTGGTGCATCACCTGTTTTAGTAAGAAATATCAGAGAAAAACTCGAAACGGTATTGCCACAAAACATAGGTTTGATAGCAGACTTCGGTGCATCAAAACGCAATTCAATCAAAGAGTCATTTCCAACCGTCGACGAGCGTCGTAAATTTTGGGAGCGATTCTTGTCATCGAGCGTTATTGAGCAGGTGACTGACAGAGAGCAGTTAGAGTCTTACTACCAGCAAGCGCTAACCGAAGGCATTGATAGCGAAGGGCAGGTCACTTGGATTGAATTCGAGCAAGATGTCGAGCTCCTGTCTATGAAGGCTTTACGTTTGATGCAGGAGGCAGAGCTCGTACTTTCACCGAGCGATTGTCCATTTGAATTTATCGATCTGTGCCGCCGAGATGCAGAAAGAGAGAGCTACGCCAACAGCGGAGAACTATCAACAAAGCTTGAGCAAGCAAGAGCAGAGAAATTACGAGTGTGTGTGTTTATTCCACCAGCAAGCGTAGAGTTCAATCTGCTGGTCGGCAAAGATCTAAAATTGTCAGCAGCCCAAGTACTTAGTTGAGGTAGTTGCTTCTAGTTGAAATAAGAGCTTTCTGGTTGTTTTAAATCGGTTAGAGGCTCGGAATAAAACTAAAACTGGATCAGATAAATAAAAAGCCACTTCCCCTTAAAGAAGTGGCTTTTTGCTATTTCAAACACGACATTGTGCAGATGAATGAGCAACCCAAATAGGCGGTCGCTCAAACTCAATAATTAGTCGCGGAAGTTGTCAAACTGGAAAGGTTGACCAAGTTCACCGCTGCGAACTAGAGCCATAACAGCTTGTAGGTCATCACGCTTCTTACCTGTTACGCGAACTTTGTCGCCTTGGATAGAAGCTTGAACTTTAACTTTGTTGTCTTTGATTAGCTTAACGATCTTCTTAGCGACATCAGTTTCAATGCCTTGCTTAAAGATAACCGTTTGGTGCCAAGTGCGACCTGTTTGGTCTGCCGCTTTCGCTTCCATCGCGTTAGGATCAACATTACGCTTCGTTAGGTTGCTGCGAAGGATATCGCGCATTTGCTTCAGTTGAAAATCGTCTTGAGCAGTCAATTTTACTGATTCATCTTTGTAATCAAAGCTTGCTTCAACGCCGCGGAAATCGAAACGAGTCGATAGTTCACGGTTTGCGTTGTCTACTGCGTTACGCAGTTCTACTGCTTCTACTTCAGAGATAATGTCAAATGATGGCATTGTGTTGTTTCCTTAAGCTAAGTTTCTATCTTTAATTGCTGTTGCAAGCATGTCTAGCATTGTTGCAGTATCTTCCCAGCTTAGGCATGGGTCAGTAATCGACTTGCCATATTCTAGGTTGTTGATATCTGTCATTGGCTGGTTGCCTTCAATAATGAAGCTCTCTGCCATAATGCCTGCAATTTGGTTCTTGTTAGATTTAATTTGCTCACAAATGTCTTGTGCAACTTCTAACTGCTTACGGTGCTGTTTCTGACAGTTAGCGTGGCTAAAGTCTACAACCAAACGTTGAGGCAGGTCGAATTCAGCCAGTTGCTTACACGCAGCATCTACAGATTCAGCGTCGAAGTTAGGGCCTTTATCACCACCACGTAGAATAACGTGACCGTATGGGTTGCCAGAAGTACGGTAAACCGTCATGCGGCCGTTCTTATCTGGAGAGTAGAAGTAGTGTGAAGCATGTGCTGCACGAATTGCATCGATAGCAATCTTGATGTTGCCGTTGGTCGCGTTTTTGAAGCCAACTGGGCAAGACAGTGCAGAGGCCATTTCACGGTGAATCTGAGATTCAGTCGTACGAGCGCCAATCGCGCCCCAAGTGATAAGGTCCGCAATGTACTGACCTGTGATCATATCAAGGAATTCAGTTGCTGTTGCTAGGCCAAGCTTGTTGATGTCTAACAGAAGCTTACGAGCTTTGTTTAAGCCCGTTTCAAGTGCGTATGAACCATCAAGGTTTGGATCGGTAATCAAACCCTTCCAACCTACAACAGTACGAGGCTTCTCGAAGTAGGTTCTCATTACAACGAACAGTTCATCTTTGTACTGGTCTTGAATTTTGCTCAGGCGCTCAGCGTAATCAAGTGCCGCATCTGTATCGTGAACAGAGCAAGGGCCTACGATAACTAATAGGCGGTTATCACGACCAGTTAGGATATCTTCGATTTGGCGGCGAGAATTTTTAATGCGCTCAGCAACGTCGTCAGTAATAGGGTGTGCATTGCCTAGTTCGGCAGGAGTTGGCATAGGACCCAGAGCTTGGGTTCTCAACTCATCAGTTTTTAATGGCATGTGATAGCTTTTTTATTCTATTGCGAAGTGGTTAAGATAACGGAATTGAACAGAGGAATAAACTCTATTGAGTCAAAGTTATCTCAGTTATTGCTAATATTCTTATTTTTATCAGCAGGCCAGCGTCAAATAAGGGATTTTCACTTGTATTAACAGGCAGCTATCGGTATTTTCGTTTGAACACAACATAAAAATGCTGGAGCAGCAATGACTCAAGAAAACCAAAGCACTTTGCACCCAGAACTTGTCTTAGGTGATGTGCTGCCTTCTTACAACGATAATAATAATTCCAACCACTTATACGTTTCATTATCAGAGTTGGTGATGGATCGTGTCTTTTATCACCCAAGTATCGAGAGTCACTTAGATACTTTGACTGATATTGAAAAAACGTCTTTAGAAGCGCTCCTTGGCGATAAAACCGTCGATGAGCATTTTGTTTCGACCTTAGTGATTGCCATTCAAGCTGCCGTTCAGCCAAATCACACTTCTGTTCGTATCGCATTAAGCAGTGCAGACAGCTATGGCTTCCGTTCGCTGCTTGGCGGGAACTGCGAAGCTGAAGAGATTAACCCAGCACTAGGCGTTCGTGGCGTTGCTCGTTACGCGACACAAGAGTACAGCAAGGCTTTTGCGTTAGAGTGTCAGGTCATTAAAACGTTGCGAGAGCAGGGCATTAACGTTGAAGTGGTTGTGCCTTATGTAAGAGCGTTAAGCGATGCCGCTAAGATTATTGACCTGCTTGCCGAGCAAGGGCTACCACGTGGCCTTAATGGTTTGAAAGTACTGTTCTCGTGCGATGTGCCGTCTGCAGTGCTACTGAGCGAACGTTTACTGCATTACTTCGATGGTGTTGTTGTGAATGTAGATAGTTTAGCGTCTTTCACTTTAGGCGTAGATAAGCACAATGAAGCTCAGCAACACGCTTTTGATCCACAAAACGAAGCGGTTATTACCTTGTTGGATATGATTGTTAAAGCAACCCTGAACGCGAAGAAGCCAGTGTTGCTAGTAACTCAAGGCTTAGTGGATTACCCACGTCTACAAGGTTACATAGCTGATCTTGAAGGCGTAGAAACGGTCGTGACTGCATAAATCGGTTTGTTGTCTTAGTAAATCAACTGGCTCTATCCGTTTATTTGAAGCGCTAAAGCTTTGAGAATGAAAGAGATATCATTATGCGATGATATCTCTTTTTTGTAACATTTTTTTGACATCTCTATCGCTAATCGATTAACTGGTCTGATGACTGATTTGACTAGGTAATCCGAATGTTGACCCCCCTACAAAAAGCAAATTTCTACTTGAGCATGTTTGGTTTTTTCAAAGTGCCTCTGATCTGGTTATGCAGACCAAAATTGCTCGCACTGGATAACCAACATGTTGAGGTCAAAATCCCTCTTAAAAGACGCACGAAGAACCACCTTAATAGCATGTATTTTGGTGTTTTGGCTGTGGGTGCTGATGTGGCGGGTGGCTTTCTTGCGATGAGCAAATCTCAGCAGCAAGGTGAAAAGATTTCGTTGGCATTTAAAGAGGTGACGGGCAACTTCTTAAAGCGTCCAGAAGGCGATGTACACTTCACTTGTAATGATGGTGAGTTGATCAACACTATGCTGGAAGAAACTATGTCTACCGGGGAACGTGTAAACCAACCTGTAACCATTATCGCGACTTGCCCATCTTTGCATGGTGACGAGCCAATGGCCGAGTTCACGCTAACGCTTTCGATTAAGAAAGTCCCGTCTAGGAAATAGCTCGGAAGTAGATGGAAGCTTGAATAAGTGAAAGAGCGGTATGTGAATTGAATATCCACATACCGTGCTGCACACCGTAGCAAAGTTAAGACTCTTGAGTGATTTGCTCGATGTCGACGATCTTTGAACGGTTCATTACGATTTTCCAACGGTAATAGGTCGGTTCGTTATCATGATTGTTCTCTTTAATGATCAGGTTAAGCAAGTGACGCTTTTCTACCGATTCACGGCTGACTTGTCCTTCATTCAAGCGATATACCTTATTTGAACCCTTATCCATTAATCGTGTCAGCGCTCTTAAGCTGATGGATAAAGTTTCACGGGTCTCTTCATAACCACTCATGAACGTCGATGTCGACATCTCAGTATGAGAGCGATAATGCAAGATCTGCTCTTCACGTTGCACTACACGCTTCTTACGAATTGATTGAATACGATCTGCAAGCTTCGAAAAGTTCGCGTAGTCCAACCATTCCAGTTTATGGCCGACAGACTTATTGGTCGTTGGGTCATAGTAACGACGCTTCCATTTAGGCTTGCCTTTGCGCAGCCAGCGCCAAAGGATGTCTCTCAAGTCATCTTTGAAGATTTCGCGTAATGCATAGATGAATGACATCGCCACGATGAAGGAAGCGGTAATCTCACCAAGAAAGTCACGAGCCAAGATCACAGTAGTAGTCACGACAACCATCACCAAACCGGTCGCAATGCCTTTCACGGCACGCTTAACGTTCTTACCCATCGATGTCGTCTTTTCTTTTAGCACGATAGGGTGTTCAATCAAACGTCGCAGCAGTCGCATCTTGTTACTCAGGCGGGTGACGTCTTCACGTACCTTAGCTGAGTTGTAACGGTTGAGCTTGCGGTGAGCGGTTTCCTTATCACAAAGCGTTAAGAGTCGCTCCTTAATTGTGGAGTACTCGCTGCCACGTGGCATATGAGATACCAACGATAAGAACTTTTGCTCTGTGTACCACGAAAGGTAGTTATCAATGTTGGCGTAGTAGCGCTTAAGGTTCTCTTCGTAAGGAATACTACGACGAAGTTTCTTGAGGATATCTAACGCGAGCTCAATGACTTCATCTACTTCGTCAGCCGTTACGTCGTCACTATCATTCTTGTTCAGGCTACTTACCGCTTTATCTAACGCGATAACATATTGGTAGGCGAACAAACTCAAACTGACACGATACTGCGTAATCGACAATCGTCCACGCTTAGCTAAGCGACTGTGCACCAAAGGTAAAAGTGTTTTGTCACTGTAGTAGGCGCGTTTTTGAGTGATTGAGCTGTAGAAAAAGGCACTTTCAGAAAGCACTTCAGGAGTCAGTCCAAGTTCACCGGGAATGAATAGATAAACGTCCATGTCGAGCTTTTTTGTCTTAGCCATGGCATGGTTAATTTTAAGTGTTATCGCATCTTGTTTATCAACGGTGATCAACGATGTCTCCTAGAATGTAAAAATATGAATGAAACTAGCGAAAGCATATCAGAGATCACGTATAATCTCCGCCAAATTTAAAGTAGAGACAATCTTGATGATTAATATTGGTCAAATAAACAACTTAGAAGTAGTAAAACAAGCAGACTTCGGTGTATTCCTTGACGCGAGCGACTATGGAACCGTGTTGCTGCCTAAACGATTTACTCCTGAAGGTGTTGAAATTGGTCAAAAGCTAGATGTTTTCTTATACATTGATTCTGACAACCAGATCGCTGCAACCACTGAAAAACCAATCGCTCAAGTAGGCCAGTTTGGTTTGATGACGGTTGAAGGTGTTAACAGCACTGGTGCATTCATGAGCTGGGGCGTGAAAGGTAAAGACCTTCTTGTTCCTTTCAGCGAGCAACGTGGCCGTTTAAACGAAGGTCAATCAATCTTAGTATATGTATATATTGATAAAGCATCTAGCCGCATTGTAGGTACAACAAAGTTCAACAAGTGGTTAGACAACACGCCTGCGACTTATAAGCAAAATGAGCAAGTTGATCTCATTATCGCTGAGCGCAGCCAATTGGGTTACAAAGCGATCGTGAACGGTGAACACTGGGGTATGATTTTCCCATCTGACATCATCGGTAAGCTATTCATTGGTAAAACGCTAAAAGGCTACATTAAAAACGTTCGTGAAGAAGACGGTAAAATTGATCTGTCTCTTCAGAAAGTTGGTGTCGCTAAGATGGATGACCTAAGCACTAAGGTTCTTGACCTGCTTGAGAAGAAAGGCGGTTACCTGCCTTTGAATGATAAGTCTTCTCCTGAAGTTATTTTCTCTGCATTCAGAACCAGCAAAGGTACGTTCAAGAAGACAATTGGTGGTTTGTACAAATCTGGCAAGATCACTATCGACAAAGAAGGTATCAGCTTAGTTAAATAAGCGGTCCTCTCGGTCAAAAAAAAGCCCAAACCTTCCTGTTTGGGCTTAGGGGAAAGGGCTCCGAAGAGCCTACGCTAATCGTTTTAATCTTTTGACTATTAGATTGAAGTCTAGTTTAGATTCCCTAAAGTGCGACTTTTCTTTTTGGAAATAGTGACTTGAATTGATATTTATATAATTAGTTGTTGATTTACAAGCGCTCGCACACTGACTTATATGGCCGATAGAATAGAAAAAGCCCAAACAATTAACGTTGTTTGGGCTTTTTGTTTATCTAGCTGTATACAGTGCGAACGCTTTTAGAATAGGTTCTTATCGCGCACTAGCTCGCGTGGTAAACCGTTCTTCACTCGGTTGCCAACCCACTTACCAAGGCCGATGATTGCACCATTGTACTTCACTAGTACTTCACCTTTGCCAGACAGGCCTTCAGGGCGAACATCGCGTCCCATGAACCATTCACGAGCATCTTCAATGCTTAGCTCGACAACATTAGCTTCATTCCCTGTTGCAAGTGTTGTGGCCACTTGGTGCTGCCAGCGGTAACCTTTTTTATGGGTTTCGGCGATCTTGATTCCCATGCGAGAGAAACGGAATTCACCGATCATAGGTTCTAGCGCTTCTGGGAATAGCCAAACGTCTTTGTCGCGAATCCAAACTTGAGTATCGCTTGGCAATTCGATATCGAGAGTATTCATTAGTTGCTCAGCGACTTCTTTCTGAGTTTTCTTTGATGCTTTTTCAAATGGGAATTTACCCATACGCTTTTTAACTTCAGGTGGAGTAACAGACGCTAGTTTACGGATACGTGCAACAAAGAAACCCTCTGAGTCATAAACTTGAGGGAAGATGTGTAGGAAGCCTTCCTCTGTCGTGGTTGCTTTTGCATTGTCGAATAGTGATTCAAGAGATTCAAATTCAACCGCATCACCAAAGGTTTCTTTTAAGTGATGACACACTTGTTGGTTCTCTTCGGTGCTAAGCGTACACGTTGAGTAAACCAACACACCATTAGGTTTAAGAGCATGGAACGCACTTTCAATCAGATCTTTTTGCGTGTCGGCAATATCGACCACAGATTGATACGTCCAGTTCTTCATCGCATCAGCGTCTTTACGAATGGTGCCTTCGCCAGAGCAGGGTGCGTCTAGCAACACAGCATCAAACTGTTCTGGTAACCAACCACCAAAAACTCGACCGTCAAAGTTACTTAGAGCGGCATTACGAACACCACAACGTTCTATGTTAGCGTGAAGGACTTTCACACGGCTTGCTGCGTACTCATTGGCAACCAATACACCGCGATTATTCATTAGCGCCGCGATTTGCGTTGTTTTAGAGCCGGGTGCAGCCGCAGTGTCTAACACCGCTTGATAATCAGCTTCGCCTTGGAAAAGTGCCGAAGGTGGCATCATCGAACTGGCTTCTTGGATGTAGAAAAGACCAGACATGTGTTCTGCCGTATTACCTAGTGGAGCTTCACTTTCGTCCGCTGTAATCCAAAAGCCCGTTTCACACCAAGGTACAGGTTCCAGTTCCCAGCCTTTCTCTTTTGCTCGTACTAGGAAATCTTCAACACTGATTTTCAATGTGTTGACTCGAATACTTTTACGAAGTGGTTTTTGGCATGACGCAACGAAAGAAGCCATATCTAGATGACTAGGCATGATTGCTTCGATGTGCGTTAGGAATTCTTCAGGAATATATACGTTAGCGTGCAAAAGAGTATCTCGATTTATTGCATTAATGCGGGGAGTTTAAAGCAAAATGAGGCCGTCCTAAACCATATTTGCAGCAAACAACAAAAATGCAGCCTAATGGCTGCATTTTGATGAAGAATTAATCTTCCAGAAACGTCAGAGAGTTCACTCTATGGACGAGGAATTGCGGTTCTCCATGATTTCCACTCATCTTCGGCTTGAGGATAGAGGTAGAAAGACTGATCTTCGCTTGCTACTGGTTGAAGTTCATTTGTCGGTGGCGTTGAGAATGTAATACCACCTCTTAACAAGCTGTCTACCGTTCCGGCTTTGATGTTTGCGCCTGACAGGCCGATAGAGACATCGACGCCCGACACGTTCCAGAACACGGTGTTTGCGCGGATTAGATACGCGTAGTCTGGTTCTATTTGAATCGTAGAGATGATGCGGTCAGCAAACTCGCCTAACTGAACATCAATAACACTGCCGATTTCTAGCTCACGGAATAGGATAGGTGTGCCTTCAGATACCGAGCCTCGCGTTTCGCTTTGAAGCTGGAATATCTTGCCTTCAGGCTGCACAGGTCCCTTACTAAGCTCAAATTTCGTGTTTCTTTCACCTTTACCCGGATCTACGTTAATGTGCTTAGAGAGCAGCGCAGAGACGTTTTTGATGCCGTTAAGGCCAATCTCAGGTTCTGCCAACCAGAAGTGACTGTTCGCCACGGCAATTTTGTCGACGTATTCAGGTAAAATACGTGCAGTAATTTCAATGCCGCCCTTGTTGAAGTTCGGAATCACCAAAGTAACCTCACCAACAGTGACACCTTGATATTTGATCGCCATGCCCTTGCTGACTTCTTGATCGCCAGAAGAGGTGATAGTAATCGCACGACCAAATTTTCGAGCAGATTTCGAATCTTTATATAGCTTCCACACATCGCCGAGTTTGTTGTCGATTCCTGGCAGAGAGTCAAAAGCAATACCGCCTTGGATAAGGGTTTTAACTGGTGCCGCTTTAATGCTGATACCCGATAGCGATGCATCAACCTCAACGCCTGAACGGTTCCAGAAAACAGTGTGCTTATTGAGTAAGTGCGTGTAACGATTTTCGATTGTGACTTTTATTCTTACGCCACCGTCTGCAAGCTGAAAATCAGAAATACTACCCACTTGTAGGTTACGGTAGAGGAGTGGGCTACCTTTAGAGATTGAAGGTAACTCACTGGCAAACAAAGAAAGTGTCTTTGAACCAGACTGATTAAACTTAGCAATTTCTGCTAACGACTTGCTTTGGAAAAGTTGGTAGTCCGTTCTAGCTTCAGATTTACCTTCACTCACAAAGCTAATCGAGCCAGTAAGGAGCTGTTTCGCTGGTGGGACCGTAACACTCAAGCCTGATTCGGTTAGCTCTGCGGTCGCACTGCCTGTCACAAAGAAACGGTTGTGGCTTTTGATAAGGTGCGCGTATTCATTATCGATAAGTGCATCCATGAAGACTTCGTGTTTATCAGAGCCTGTACCAACACCATCAACTAATCCCACATGGATGATAGAGCCAACGGCAATGCCTTTGTAGAGAAGTTGTGTACCGACATCTAAACCGAACGAATTGTTCGACGTTAAGCGAATCGCAACGGATTTCTCTTGTTCCTGACTGAATTCATTTTTGCGGATCGCAGTAAATCGACGTGCTTTTTCACCTTCGCCCGGTACCAAGGTTAAAAAGTTACCTGTCACTAAGTTGGCAATGTTTTTCATGCCAGTAAGAGACAGTTCAGCCTCTTCTAAAACGAATTTACTGCCACTATTTAAAAAGTCACTGAATGCCGGTTGAATAGCAGCGGATGCGACGACGTTTTCACGCCCTTCACTTAGCGATAAATCAGTGATTTGACCGATTTCGATGCCGCGATACATGATCGGAGCACCCGTAGCACTGATCTTGTTGTCATCTGGTACGGCAATCTTGATAGAGATACCTCGACCCGCTGTTTTCAGATCTGGGTAGAGTTTGAACTTGGTGTTCATCTCAACGGGTTGACCTTCTCCCGGAGAGTCGACCGCAATTGAACCGCCAAGCAATGCACTTAGGCTCTCTAGTCGAACATCAACACCAGAAAAGCCAATACTGGCACCTAAACCACTGACATTCCAAAAACGGCTTTGGTCGGTAATGATATGGCTGTATTCATCTTTAATTGACGCTTGAATCGTAACGGATTTCGCGTTGTCGTTTAACTGGTAGTTGTAAACTTCACCAATTGGGATTTTACGGTAAACGATTTGAGAACCAACAGACACGCCACCCAGATCTTTGGTCGTTAGTGAAATATTCAAACCTTCAGAAGCCAGTAAGTCAGAAGGGGAGGATTCTAACGCTTGGAAAACGGTTTCTGGCTCTTCTTTGGTTTCGCTCGGGTGGATAGCAATATAGTTACCTGAAACAAGTGCGTCTAATCCTGAGATACCCGACAAACTTGCTGTCGGTTTTACAAGCCAGAAACGAGTGCCTTTTGAGAGTAGCTTCTTCGCTTCTGGGTAGATGTCAGCATCGACATAGATACTCGATAGATCTTTGGATAAAGTGATGTCGCGCACCATACCCACCTCTAAGCCTTGGTAACGAATCGTTGTTCGACCTGCGACTAAACCTGCGGCATCTGAGAAGTATATCTGCACACGCTGCCCAGCATCGTGTATCGATTTCATGACCAACCAACCGGCTAAGGCGACGGTTAATATCGGCAGAATCCACAAAGGTGAGATGCCTTTGTTTTTCCTTACTTCTGGTGAATATGACGTTTGTGATTGGTTATCGTTGTTCATTCACTGACTCATCTTTAGAGGTGTAGTTATCCCAAATTAGCCTAGGATCTAAGCTTTCCCCTGCTAGCATCGTGAGAACAACTACGACGCCAAAAGCGACTGCACCATAACCTGGTGTAAAGTTTAAAATTTGTCCACGGTCGACCAAGGTCATCATGATCGAAATAACGAACAGATCCATTACCGACCATTTTCCCACCCATTTCACGATGAAATAGATGGTCATACGTTGCCTGTGGTAAACGGCGCGCTTCATCTTGATACAGATTAAGATGTACGCGAGGCCCAGTATTTTCGCGACGGGCACGACGATACTGGCAATGAAAATGATCGCAGCGATGCCATACATATCGCTATTAATTAGCGAAGCGACACCGGAAATGATGGTGTCTTCCAGCCTTTGACCGTTGGTAATAAGAATAGAAATAGGAATGACATTGGCTGGCACGATAGCCACGGATGCGGCAAATAGCAGAGCCCAAGTCTTCTGAATAGAGTAGGGCTTACGGTGATATAAGTCATGGTGACAACGCACACAAGTATGACCGTCAGGCTGAGATAGGTGACAGTTGTGACAGTGTACGTTCTTACTTTCAGCAAAAGAGTATTCAGATTCTTTTGCCCAAGCTTCCCAGTAGCGACGCACACTGATACGGCTTACCAGTAATACGCTGAAAAGCTGCAGAAGAATCAGGCCAATCAAACCAGGGCCGACGAAAATGTCTGAGTAATCTTGCAGTTTGAAACATGAGACCGCCAAACTTACCAGAAACACATCCAACATCATCCAATGTTTGAGAGTCTGAATAATGGCTAATGCATAACGAAAGGGTGTGAAGATCTTAAAACGCAGTGATGCATGAGTGATGAGTACCGAGGTGCACACGAGCAACGGAGCGATCGAACTGCAGAACAGGATCAGCAAACCAAGTAGAGGAAAGCCTTCGCCCATTAAGGTAAAAACACCCGATGGTAACGTCGCGGGTATCATGACGCCAATCAGGCGAATACTGATGAATTCAAAAAAGTGCGACGGGATAAACAGCAATAAGCAGGTAATTGCGATTGCTAGGTTTCCAGAGAGGCTAGGGGTACCTCCTCTATAAAGCTGAGTTCCGCATCTTGGGCAGTAAGCGGATTTCCCTAAAGGGATGTCCATTTTATCTACGGGAAGTTCGCAGCCCTGGCAAAGACGCACTGAGCTGCTGTCGCATTGGTGTTTTGTTGATAAAGGGGTGGTTACGGATGGGGAGGTCACGCGACCTCCCAAGTTGAAACGTAAGTTAGGTTAGCAACCCGACTTAAAGACTCAGAGACACAAACATCAGGCGTGCGATTGCACACTGCCGTAGAGTGTTTGATAGAGTCCTTGTTGTTCAACCAATTCACCATGTGTTCCCGTCTGTGTGACTTGTCCATCTTCTAAAACATAGATTAGATCGGCTTGTTTCACCGCTGATAATCGATGAGCCACTATCAAAGTTGTGCGATCTTTCAAAAACTCGCTCAACGCTTTATGCAGCGCTGACTCTGTTGCTGTATCGAGTGCAGATGTCGCTTCATCAAGAATAACAAACTTAGGATTGCTCAGCACCATTCGAGCTATTGCTAAGCGTTGTCGTTGACCACCAGATAGTCGAACGCCGTTCCTACCAATTTGTGTATCTAAGCCATTACTCAGTTGCTTGATGACATCTTGCATTTGAGCGACTTCAAGCGCACGCCACAACGACATTTCGTCGTATTCAGCACCAAGGGTCAGATTATGCCTTAATGTATCGTTAAAGAGTATAGGTTGTTGTAAAACAACGGCAATTTGATTGCGTATTACATCAAAGCTAATGTCATCGGTTGTTTCACCGTTGTAGCGAATGCACCCCGAATCTGCTTGGTAAACCCCAATCAGCAACTGGATTAACGTAGATTTACCACCCCCACTCGCGCCCACCAAAGCGACTTTCTTACCTGCAGGGATGTGCAGCGATAGCCTATTTAAAACAGTGTTTTCCAATGTGTAAGAGAATGTAACGTCTTCGATGTCGACAGTCACTTCTTGATCTTCTGTAAATGGGTTCACTTTACTAATAGGACGCTTCTCTTCTTCTAACTGAAGAAGATCGTTGATGCGTTGCAGTGCCGCTTTCGCGCTATACCAAGAGAATTGAATCCCTAGCAGCTCTTGAACTGGGCCTAACATGAACCACAAGTAACCAAATACCGCAAAAATCTGACCAATGGTTAAGTCACTGAATAACACCATTAGCATAGCGACGGCACGGAAAAGCTCGAAACCTAATAAGAAGAGTAGAAACGAAACACGGCCAGCAGCTTCAGATTGCCAAGCGTATTTGTCTGCATCGATTCTTACTTGGTTTGCTTGAACCTTAAGTTCATCGAGAAAGATACGTTCTTTATTCGCCGCACGCAGTTGGTAAATGCCGTCTAAGGTTTCCACCAAACGGTTCTGAAAGCGCTCGAAAGATTGGTTTTCGTACTTCTTTAGGTGTTTGACTCTGCTGCCTAGTTTACGGGAGAAATAAATTACAACAGGATTGACCAGCAAAATGAACAATCCTAAACGCCACTCTAACCACAACAGCACGATCGCTGTCCCGAACACGGTCAGGAAGCTGATGATAAATTTAGAAAGAGTCGAGCCAATGAACTTATCTATTGTCTCTATGTCTGTTATTAGGTGGGCGTTAATACCGCCACTGCCTTTGGTTTCGTATTGTCGAATACTGATGCGGCCAAGCTTATCTATCATCTTGCTGCGCATTTGATAGGTAATTGTTTTGGACACAAGCGTAAACTGACGCCCTTGCAGAATGTTCAGCGCTTGGCTAACGGAGCGCATGATAATCACTAACAACAAAGTTAGTGCGATATAGCCAGTCGGTGTTTGTAATGAAGATGGAAGTAGGTGGTTCATCATCTCTAAGCCTGAAGCGGGCTTATCAAGTAATACTTCATCAACCATTAATGGCATGAGCAACGGGATAGGGACACTAATGAGAGTTGCAAAGATGGCAATAATGTTAGCAAACAGTAATTTGGACTTGTGTTTTTTTACTTGAGTTATTAACCAAGAACGGCTAATAGTGTCTTCTGAATTGTTCATTGTAATGAGAATAAGTCCTATTTAGTTTGATGGCCGCATTCTACTGCGTTCTCTTGATAATGGAAGTCTCAATTTAATTGGAAGTTAATATGAAAATAGAACATTACCAACGCTTAACCAAACAAGCCGTTGCATTAATTGAATCAGAAACCGATCTAACTGCTAATCTTGCTAATATCAGTTCTTTATTATTCATGGAATTGGATGATTTGAATTGGGCGGGTTTCTATTTAATGAAGCAGGATCAAGCTAAGGAAAAAGACGAACTTGTACTGGGTCCTTTCCAAGGTCAACCTGCTTGTGTGCGAATTCCGGTAGGGCGTGGAGTGTGTGGAACTGCGGTTGCGACGAATACAGTTCAGCGCATTCATGATGTTCATGAGTTCGAAGGTCACATCGCTTGTGACGCTGCAAGTAACTCAGAAATCGTAATTCCGTTCTCGATTGGCGGAAAAATCGCAGGCGTTCTTGATATTGATAGCCCAAATGTTGGTCGTTTTTCTCAAATTGACGAGGACGGATTAACATTTTTCATGGCAGAAGTGGAAAAGCTGCTTAATTCGCACGCGAACAAGGCATAAATTATTCTCTTACTGTGGTTTTTCCCAAGCATCTCTCTATAATACGTAAAAATATTTTCTTAATGCTCGCGGAAAACCGCAAAAACCAGGAACCCACATGGAAAACACTGAAAAGTTAAAAAACAGCAAAGAAGTTATCGCATATATTGCTGAATGTTTCCCTAAATGCTTTACTCTAGAAGGTGAAGCGAAGCCACTTAAAATTGGTATTTTTCAAGATCTTGCTGAACGTCTAAATGAAGACGAAAAAGTAAGTAAGACTCAGCTTCGTGCAGCGTTAAGACAGTACACATCATCATGGCGTTACCTGCACGGCGTAAAAGCTGGCGCAGAACGTGTTGACCTAAACGGCAACGCGTGTGGCACACTAGAAGAAGAGCACGTTGAACACGCTAAAGCTACACTTGCTGAAAGCAAAGCGAAAGTTCAGGCTCGTCGTAAAGAACAAGCACAAAAAGCTCGTGAAGAAGGCAAAGTAAAACCTAAGGCGAAGAAAGCTCAACAGCCTCGTCGTCAAGCGCCTAAAGCACCAAAAGTAGAAAAGCCTGTAGAAACACGCGCTTTGAACGCTGACGAATTCATCGCTGGCAAAGAAGTAAATGTGAACATGGGTAAAGGAAACATGGCTGCGACCATTGTTGAAATCAATAAGGAAGATGTGCGTGTTCAGTTAGCAAACGGCCTACAAATGGTTGTTAAAGCGGAGCACTTGCGCGCTTAAAGGAGATACTCCTACGCATGAAATGCCGTTCAAAATTGACACTGATTGCTGCTAGCTTTTGGCTAGCAGCTTCAGCTCAGGCTCTTGAAGCCAAATTAGATCAGGACGATTTACCTCTACTCGCTCCTGAGGTCCAACACGAAACTGCTAGTAAACGTGTTACTTCTCGATTTACTCGTTCTCACTATAAACACTTCAATCTCAACGATGATTTCTCTCAAGCTATCTTTAATCGTTACTTAGAGATGCTGGATTATAATCGTAATATCTTCACTCAAGCTGATATTGACTCTTTCGCTGCGTCATCTACACAAATTGATGATCAACTGAAAGCAGGCAATAACCAGATTGCATTCGATGTTTATAATTTGTCTATGCAGAAGCGTTTTGAACGTTTTCAATATGCATTGTCGTTGCTAGATACAGAGATTAAGTTTGATACTGATGAAAGTATTGAGCTCAATCGTAGTGAAGCAGAGTGGCCAAAAGATATCGCTGAAGTGAATGAGCTTTGGAGAAAACGCGTTAAATACGATGCGTTGAATCTAAAACTTACTGGTAAAGAGTGGCCAGAGATTCAAGAAGTTTTGGAAAAGCGTTACAACAATGCGATGAAGCGTATTACGCAGTCGCATAACGAAGATGCTTTCCAAATCTACATGAACGCATTTGCGCGTGAAGTTGATCCTCACACCAGTTACCTTTCTCCAAGAAATGCAGAGCAATTCCAATCTGAGATGAATCTATCTTTAGAAGGTATTGGTGCTGTACTTCAGATGACAGACGACTACACCGTTATTCGATCTTTAGTTGCTGGTGGCCCTGCGTCAAATAGCAAACAATTGAGCGATGGCGACCGTATTGTTGGCGTTGGTCAAGATGGCGAAGAGATTGTTGATGTTATCGGCTGGCGTTTAGACGATGTAGTGCAATTAATTAAAGGACCGAAAGGGACTAAAGTTAAGCTACAGATCTTGCCAGACGGTAAAGATGCAAAAAGTCACGTTGTCACAATTGTACGCGATAAGATTCGTTTAGAAGACCGCGCTGTTAAATCAGAAGTTATCGAGAAAGATGGCAAGAAGATTGGTGTACTCGAAGTACCAAGTTTCTATGTTGGCCTTTCTAAAGATACCGATAAACTGATCACCGAGCTTAAAGAGCAAGGTGTTGAAGGTATTATTGTTGATCTGCGAAACAACGGTGGTGGTGCACTAACGGAAGCAACCGAACTCTCTGGTTTGTTTATCAAAGAGGGGCCTGTTGTTCAGGTTCGTGATAGCTACGGTCGTGTCAAAGTGAACAGCGATACTGATGGTGAAATCAGTTACCAAGGTCCATTAACGGTATTGGTGAATCGCTACAGTGCTTCAGCATCTGAAATCTTTGCAGCAGCGATGCAGGATTACGGTCGTGCAATCATCCTAGGTGAAAACTCTTTCGGTAAAGGTACGGTACAACAGCATCGTTCTTTGAATCATATTTATGATTTGTTCGATAAAGAGTTAGGCTACGTTCAATACACAATCCAGAAATTCTACCGAATCAATGGTGGTAGTACGCAAAACAAAGGTGTAGTGCCTGATATTGCTTACCCAACGCCAATTGACCCAGCAGATACTGGTGAAAGTGTTGAAGACAACGCTCTACCTTGGGACAGCATTGATAAAGCAAACTACTCAGTGTTACAGCGTAACGATGAGCAAATTGTTGCTTTAACAGCTCAACACCAAGCTCGTATTGCGACAGATATGGAATTTGGCTTTATCGCGCAAGATATTGAAAAATATAAGGCAGATAAAGACGATAACGACCTTTCTTTGAATGAAAAGGTACGTCAGCAAGAGAGCGATGATGCGGATGCGCTTCGTCTAGATCGTATTAATCAACGTCAAAAAGCCGCTAACTTAGAGGCATTTAAAACGTTGGATGATATTCCTAAAGACTATGAAGCCCCGGATGCTTATCTTGATGAGTCTGTTGCTATCATGCTGGATATGATCAAAAAATAGAGCAAACGCCTGTTATAAGGTGATTGTTTAAAGATACGCAATTAAAAAGCGAGCCTAGGCTCGCTTTTTTTGTGTCTATGATTTGACAAGAATATCTGATTGTAACCGTTGAGATTGTCGCAAAGAACACTCAATATTCAGGGTGATTTAGCTCCATTTTGCGTTGGATAATGACACTTAAGTTACTTCGCAATTAAAATTTAGTGACTTGGATCATATTTTTTCGCTTTCTAATCATTACGTGCCTAAGCTTAAAGAAAATGAGGGGGCGCGTATGAAATGGATTCTACTAATTTTATCTTGTTTAAGTTTTGTTGCTTTTGGGAGCGAGGTCGCTTCGAGCAGCCAACAATCAAAAAGTGATAGTAATCTATCTCATTTTGACCTTCCTCTGCTGCTTGGTGATTGGTATTTGATGAATCCAGATCCTGAGCAAGGTACTGAAAACTTTAGAGCAATCAAACTCACTCTCGATTCAAATTACTCATTCACTATCGATATCCAAAAGAAAGACTACAGTGTGGATCATTGGGAAGGTTTGTATAATGCCAATGAAGACACCATTATTTTAGGTTTGAATACTTCTGAGCCTCAGGTTTACGCGTACAGCAGTAACCATAATATGCTGAATCTTAACGGTGTTATGTTCACCAAAGCCTTGCCCAACGCCCTGGCTGGAATATGGTCAAGCGCCGAACTGTCTGGAAGCGACTTGCGAGCCAGCAACATTCAAAAAATGGATTTAGTGCTTCAACCTGATTTTATCTTCATGTTCCGAGTGTCCGATGAAGAAGGGGGTGAAGTCATTCGTCGTGGTGTGTATTACACCGAGGGCGACCAATTAGTGCTGCTTTATGAGAACGGTGAGCACGGCACTCGTTACACATTGGACAGTGATGTTTTGACGCTTCAAGGTGAAGAGGGAGACATGTTCGCGGTGCTTAATCGCATACGTTAACTACGAGTTTTAGCCATAAAATCGGTTCGTTGAAAATATGGCACACACTTCATTTCTTAGCCGTTCCTTTCTGATTTGATTGATAAAATAGCAAAACATGGAGGCATTTTCCTACAATGCCTCCTTTTTTTAATATTCCCCTTGTGTTCTTGGCGCTCAACCTTTAGATATATACAGTTAACAAATAATTACGTATAACGATCAAAAGGAACCCGTCATGGCACATACACCTCAAGCCAAGTATCGTAAAGATTATCAATCACCATCTCACACTATTTCTGAAATCGATCTTACCTTCGATTTGTACGATTCAGCATCCATCATTACGGCGGTGTCTAGTGTTAAGCAAGAGAAAGATAGCTCGACCTTAGTACTTGATGGTGAAGGCTTGAAGCTGGTTTCTGTTTTGGTAGAAGGTAAAGAGTGGATTCAATATGAACAGTCTGAAACTCAACTGACACTGAATGATTTACCACAAGAATTCACATTAACGATCGTGACTGAAGTTGATCCTGAAGGGAACAGTGCACTTGAAGGCCTTTACAAATCAGGTGGTGCTTTCTGTACGCAATGTGAAGCGGAAGGTTTCCGTCGTATCACTTACTACATGGATCGCCCAGACGTATTGGCGAAATTCACCACCACGGTTATCGCGGACAAAGCAGAAAATCCATTCTTATTAAGTAATGGTAACCGTGTTGATGAAGGTGAAGCTGAAAATGGTCGTCACTGGGTGAAGTGGCAAGACCCACATCCAAAGCCTGCATACCTATTTGCTTTAGTTGCGGGTGACTTTGATGTACTTCGTGATGCTTACACTACGCAATCGGGTCGCAAAGTTGACCTAGAAATCTTTGTCGACAAAGGTAACCTAGACAGAGCTAACCACGCGATGGTTTCTTTGATTAACTCAATGAAGTGGGACGAAGAGCGTTTCAACTTAGAGTACGACTTAGACATCTACATGATTGTAGCCGTTGATTTCTTCAACATGGGTGCGATGGAAAACAAAGGTCTGAACGTATTCAACTCTAAGTTTGTTCTCGCGAACGACCAAACTGCTACGGATACCGATTACCTGGGCATCGAAGCGGTAATCGGTCACGAATATTTCCATAACTGGACCGGTAACCGAGTGACTTGTCGTGATTGGTTTCAACTAAGCTTGAAAGAAGGCTTAACCGTATTCCGTGACCAAGAGTTCTCATCTGATCTTGGCTCTCGCGCAGTAAACCGCATCAACAATGTTCGTATTATTCGCGGGCCGCAATTCGCTGAAGACGCAAGTCCAATGTCTCACCCAATTCGTCCAGAAAAAGTGATAGAAATGAATAACTTCTACACATTGACTGTGTACGAAAAGGGCAGTGAAGTGATCCGAATGATCCACACATTGTTGGGTGAAGACGGTTTCCAAAAAGGAATGAAGCTTTACTTTGAACGTCACGATGGTACGGCTGCAACATGTGAAGACTTCGTCGCGGCAATGGAAGATGCGTCGGGCGTTGATATGTCTCAGTTCCGTTTATGGTACAGCCAGTCTGGCACACCGACGCTTTCTGTTAAAAGCCACTACGACGCAGAGAAGAAGCAGTACACGTTAACAACTCGCCAAGTAACAGCGCCAACTCATGAGCAAACGGAAAAGCAGGCTCTGCATATTCCTCTTGATATCGAGTTATACACGGCTGCGGGTGAAGTTGTTGAGTTACAATGTAACGGTAAGCCAGTTCATAATGTATTAGATGTGAAAGAAGCAGAGCAAACGTTCGTGTTTGAAAACGTTTCAGAGCAACCGATCCCATCATTACTTCGTGAATTTTCTGCGCCAGTGAAACTGGAGTACAACTATTCAGATGAAGAGCTGATCTTCCTAATGGTAAATGCACGCAATGAGTTCTCTCGTTGGGATGCGGGTCAAATGCTATTAGCGAAGTACATCCGCAGCAATGTTGAGAAGGTTCAACAGGGTCAAGAGTTTGAGCTTTCTGATTCTGTTGTTGATGCATTCCGTGGCGTACTGCTGAGTGATTCACTAGAGCCTGCGTTTATTGCAGAAATGCTTTCTCTACCAAGCCACAATGAAGTATCAGGTTGGTATGAGCGTGTTGATATTGATGCGGTCGCATCGGTTCTTAACTCAATGAAAGTCACACTAGCTGCAGAACTTGAAGACGAGTTAGCGGCGGTTTATCACAGCAACGCACTAACGGAATACACGATCGATCACGATTCGATTGGTAAGCGTACTCTACGTAAAGTTTGCCTAAGTTACTTAGCTCATACTGAGCAGGGTAATGACTTGGTTGTTGCGATGTACCAGCAAGCAAATAACATGACAGACACCATGGCAGCAATGGGCGCGGCAAACAGTGCTCAACTCGCATGTCGTGAAACCTTGATGGCGGATTACAGTGACAAGTGGAAACACGATGGTCTTGTTATGGATAAGTGGTTTGCATTACAAGGTACAAACCCAAGTTCAAACGCTCTTGAAGTGATCAAAGCGTCGATGTCGCACCAAGCGTTCAGTTTGAAGAACCCGAACCGTACCCGTAACTTGGTCGGTTCATTCTTAAACATGAACCCGGTTCAATTCCACGACAAGTCTGGTCAAGGCTATGCATTTGCTGGCGAGATCTTACGTGAACTGAACAGCAGCAACCCGCAAGTGGCTTCACGTATGATTGATCCACTTCTTAAATTCCGTAAGTACGATGATGAACGCCAAGCTCTGATCAAAAAAGAACTAGAGACGTTAAAGAACATGGACAATCTAGCAAAAGACTTGTTTGAGAAAGTGACGAAAGCACTAGAAGCTTAAGTTCGCGCTCATTCAGCTAACTGTTTGCTATAACGAAAGGTCATCAGTGGTAGAGAATATCTGCCACTGATTTTTTGTTTCTGGTACATCGAATTTTCGATAAGCTAGAGCAGTTTCAAGCTCAGTTTCACAGTCAGACATCGTTAAGTGCCAAAAAACACTGGCACTGTATATTTACACAGGTATCGTATGAATCGCTATATTTTCCAACTTAACATCTCATATCAGCAGTTTTTGGCCAGCTATTCTGGTGCGGCAAGTAAAGTTCAAGTGATAACAACAACAGGTTTGCGCTTACAGTTACCTGCAACTCGGTTCAGACCATTTCTTACACAAATAGGGGTTAGAGGGCAGTTTAGGCTGACAACTGACCAAAAAAATAAGTTTATTAAGTTAGAAGCTCTGTAAACCTTGGCGTGCCTAGTGAGTTAAAAGGAATCTTAATCACATAATCAAACATTTCACCTCTTACCACCTCTAAAACAATTAACTATTTTTCAATAATGCTTTTACAATAAATGAATGCATTACCTTTGCTTAACTCGTTAGTAGAAAAGCGCTCTACGGCACGTTTCAAACACCAGATTAAGTGATCCCCCTAATAATAAAATATAATTCTAATTGTGGAGTGTGACTATGACCGCACGTGAAACTGTGGTTCCAGTTTTACTTGAAAAAGTTTACAAGCTGATTCAAGACAAACTTGACCTTGCTCATCGACCTCTCGTAACTCAACTTGCTCAACACTTGTTTAGTAACGTTTCTCACGACGATCTGACTCAGAGAAACGAATCCGATTTATATGGTGCTGTAGTTAGCTTATGGCATCACATCAATGAAAAGAAAGCCGACGAAATCTCTGTACGCGTTTTCAACCCGACGGTAAGTCGTCAAGGTTGGCAGTCTACTCACACTATCGTTGAGATAGTCGTTCCAGACAGCCCATTCCTTGTTGATTCTGTAAAAATGGCATTGACTCGCCTAGACCTTTCTTCTCACCTTATGCTTCACAACCCAACACAAATCTCTCGCTCAGATAAGGGCAGTGTTGTCGGTGTTAGCAATAACGAAGGTGCATTCCAATCGCTTTTCCATATCGAAGTTGACCGTCTTAGCAGCAAAGCTGAAATGACGGCACTTAAAACGGAATTGCTGGATATTTTTACCGACACTAGCTTAGTCGTGAACGATTGGTTGAATATGGTTGAAAAACTTAAAGAAGTGACCAATCAAGTTGAACAGCAAAAAGAGACCATTCCAGTAGACGGCCAACGCTTTGATGAGACGTTGGCATTTCTTCGTTGGTTAGGTGAACACAACTTCACATTCATGGGTTATAAGGAATATGACCTAGTTTCAGTTAACGGCGACACTGAGCTGCAACCGACTAAGGAGCAAGGTCTTGGTTTGTTTGCGAATTCAGATCGTGTACGTAACGTTAAGTTATCTGAGTTTTCTGATTCGGCACGTCTTGAAGCGAAAAAGCCTTATGTACTTATCGTAACCAAGGGCAACACGGCTTCACGCATTCACCGCCCAGCTTACAATGATTACATTGGTATCAAGAAGTTCGATAAGAACGGTAAGGTCATTGGTGAGCACCGCTTTACTGGTCTTTACACATCTGCCGTTTATAACCAAACCGTAGAAACGATTCCGCTTGTTCGTGAGAAAGTAGAGCGTATCTTGGATGCGAGTGGTTACCGTGAAGGTTCATACTCTTACAAAGCTCTGCACAACATTCTTGAAAACTACCCACGAGATGAACTGCTGCAAGCTCGAGAAGAAGAGCTACTAGAAGTCGGTACGGGCGTAGTGCAAATGCAAGATCGCGATCTTCTGCGTCTGTTCGTTCGCAAAGACCCGTTTGGTCGTTTCTTTAGCTGCATGGTTTACGTAACAAAAGATCGTTACAACACAGAGCTTCGTCGCCAAACACAGCGCATCTTGAAACAGTACTTTGGTTGTGAAGAAGAGGTTGAATTTACAACGTACTTCTCTGAAAGCCCGCTAGCAAGAACGCACTATATTGTTCGTGTTGATAACAACAACATGGATGTGGACGTGAAAACAATTGAGCAAAATTTAATGGAAGTATCGTCTACGTGGGATGACCGTCTGTCTGAATCAATCATTGCAAACTTCGGTGAAAGCAAAGGTCTTCCATTGTCGAAAGAGTACATGCGTGCATTCCCACGTTCGTACAAAGAAGACATGATGCCAGGTTCAGCTGTTGCCGACATCGAACGTTTAGAAGCATTAAGTGAAGACAACAAACTGGGTATGCTTTTCTACCGTCCTCAAGAAGAAGCGGCAGATTCAAAAGCCGTTCGTTTGAAGTTGTTCTACCACAGCGATGAGCCAATTCACCTTTCTGATGTTATGCCAATGCTTGAAAACTTTGGCCTACGCGTTATCGGTGAATCTCCATATGAAGTGCGTAAAACCAACGGTGTGACATATTGGATCCTTGATTTCTCGATGCTGCACAAGAGCGACAAGACCATTGATCTTCGAGAAGCTCGCGATCTTTTCCAACAAGCCTTTGCGGCAATTTGGGCGGGTGAGCTAGATAGCGATGGTTTCAACCGCTTAGTGCTTGGCGCTGGTCTTTCTGGCCGTGAAATCTCAATCTTACGTGCTTATGCTCGTTACATGCGTCAAGTTGGTTTCCCATTCAGCCAACAATACATTGAAGACACATTGTCTCATTACCCAGAATTAGCTAAAGGGTTAGTGAGCCTATTCGGCAAGCGTTTTGACCCGAAACTGAAGGGCAGCGCGAAAGGCCAACAAGATCTTATTAAGAAGATCACTGAACAGTTGGATCATGTAGAAAGCTTGGATGATGATCGTATCATTCGTCGCTACATGGAAATGATCACTGCAACGCTTCGTACTAACTACTACCAAGTAGACGAGAACAAGCAGTCTAAACCTTGGTTGGCTCTGAAAATGAGACCAAGCGAGATTCCAGATATCCCTGCGCCGGTTCCTGCGTTTGAGATCTTCGTTTACGCACCAGACATTGAAGGTGTGCATCTACGTGGCGGTAAAGTAGCACGTGGTGGTTTACGTTGGTCAGACCGTCAAGAGGACTTCCGTACTGAGATTCTAGGCCTAGTTAAAGCGCAACAAGTTAAGAACACGGTTATCGTACCAGTTGGTGCTAAAGGTGGTTTCGTTTGTAAGCGTCAACACATGATGTCTGGCCGAGACGAGATCTTTGCTGAAGGTCAACGTTGTTACAAGCGCTTCATCCGTGCATTGCTAGACGTTTCAGACAACATCATTGAAGGTGAGGTTATCCCACCTAATAGCGTTGTTCGTCACGATGAAGATGACCCATACTTGGTTGTTGCAGCCGATAAAGGCACCGCGACATTCTCAGATCTAGCGAACTCAGTAGCTGAAGAGTACAACTTCTGGTTAGGTGATGCGTTTGCATCGGGTGGCTCTAACGGTTACGACCATAAAGCCATGGGTATCACGGCGAAAGGTGGCTGGGAATCTGTTAAACGTCATTTCCGCGAAATGGGTATCAACTGTCAAAGCACAGACTTCACTGCAATTGGCGTGGGTGATATGGCGGGTGACGTATTTGGTAACGGTATGCTGCTATCTAAGCACATTCGCTTACAAGCCGCGTTTAACCACATGCACATCTTCATTGACCCGAATCCAGAGTCGGCATCAAGCTGGGTAGAGCGTGACCGTCTGTTTAATCTGCCTCGTTCAAGCTGGGAAGATTACAATAAAGACCTGATTTCTCAGGGTGGTGGCATCTTCTCTCGCCGAGCTAAGTCTATTTCTTTGACACCTGAAATTCAGAAAATGCTGGGCACCAAGAAAGCATCAATGGCACCAAATGACTTGATCAAAGCGATCTTGTCTATGAAGGTTGATCTACTTTGGAACGGCGGTATTGGTACTTACGTTAAGTCTTCTAGTGAGACTCATACCGATGTGGGTGACCGTGCAAATGACGTGCTACGTATCGACGGCCGTGATCTGAAAGCTAAGGTTGTTGGTGAGGGCGGTAACTTGGGTATGACTCAATTGGGTCGTATTGAATACGCTCTAACGGGCGGTAGAGTTAATACTGACTTTGTAGATAACGTTGGTGGTGTAGATTGCTCGGATAACGAAGTTAACATTAAGATCTTCTTGAATGGCTTGGTGTCTAATGGTGATCTAACCGTTAAGCAACGTAACCAAGTTCTTGAATCTATGGAAGACGAAGTAGGCGAAATCGTACTCGACGACGCTTACTGCCAAGCTGAGTCTATCTCTGTTACTGAGCATCAAGGTGTTGGCTTAGTGAAAGAGCAAATCCGCTTTATCCACACAATGGAAAAAGCAGGGTACTTAGACCGTGGTTTGGAATACATCCCAGATGACGAAACGCTGCTAGAACGTGAGAAGCAGGGCCAAGCACTAACAAGACCTGAACTATCAGTGTTGATCGCTTACGGTAAAATGGTTCTAAAAGAAGATCTTGTGAGTGATGATATTGCGAATGATGAGTTCCATGCTCAACAACTGATGCAATACTTCCCAACAGAGTTACGCCGTAACTACTCTCAGCACATGGATAACCATCCACTTCGTGCAGAGATCATTGCGACTGCGCTTGCTAACCAAATGGTTAACGAGATGGGCTGTAACTTCGTGACTCGCTTGCAAGAAGAGACGGGCGCAAACATTGTTGATATTGCGAATGCTTACGCGGCATCACGTGAAATCTACGGTTTGGGTAAGGTACTAAAGAGCATTCGTGAACTGGACAACATCTCAAGTTCTGAAGCTCAATACGAATTGCTTTACCATGTACGTCGTACGCTTCGCCGTCTAGCACGCTGGTTGCTAAGAAATCGTACCGGTAAACAGTCAGTGAATGCATTGATTGAGCTTTACCAAGGTGATGTCGTTGCGATTACTGAGAAGCTGGATGAAAACTTAGTGGCTTCAGAAGTCGAAGAGCATCAAGCAATGGCTCAACTATGGATTGACCAAGGTGTAAACGCTGAGTTGGCTAATTCAGTGGCTCGTTTGTCTAGCCTGTACTCAGCACTGGATATATCCACAGTGGCTCGCGAAACAGGTAAAACAGTACAACAAGCGTCTAAGCTTTACTTCAACCTAGGCGACCGTTTGTCACTGCACTGGTTCTTGAAGCAAATCAATGGCCAAGCTGTAGACAACAACTGGCAAGCGCTGGCGCGTGCAGCATTCAGAGAAGATCTGGATTGGCAGCAACGTCAGTTAACTGGCCAAGTTCTTAACTGTGGTTGTGCTTCAGACATCGATGTGATTAAAGCGCTTGATGACTGGATGGAAAGTAACTCTGTTTCTCTACATCGTTGGGAAAGCATCCTAAACGAATTCAAAGTAGGTTCTGTTCATGAGTTTGCGAAGTTCTCAGTCGCATTGCGTGAATTGATGCTGTTGAATCTAAACTGTATGTCGAAAGATTAGTCACTAGATTAAGACGAAAAACTATAAGGGCAGGCCACAAGGTCTGCCTTTTTCGTTTCGGTAAAGTGGAAACAATAGGCCTAACGATTTTTGAAGAACCAATTTCGACGCACACGTTGTTTGTTGTTAAGTGAGCTGGTGGCTGTACTAAGGTTGAGATTAGAAATGGGTTAATAACCTGAAGAAAACGATAACGTTTGCTTAATAATGAACCTCATTCGTTAGCAAACTCGATTATCTTACCCTTACAGACAGTAATAGATTGAATAGTTGGGTAAATAAGTAAATAATATCGCCCCGTTTACACGGGGCTTTTTTCTATCGGAGGCACAATGCTTTACCGTCTAGCCAGAACTGGCTTTTTCCAACTTGATGCCGAAAAGGCACATGATCTTGCAATTCAAAATTTCAAGCGCTTCACAGGCACACCTATTGATCTTTTGTATCGCCAACAATTACCTCACCGACCTGTAGAGTGCATGGGTCTTACTTTTAAAAACCCAGTTGGCTTAGCTGCCGGCCTAGATAAAAACGGCGAATGTATCGATGCATTTGGCGCAATGGGTTTTGGTTTCGTAGAAGTAGGAACAGTGACTCCACGTCCGCAAGCGGGTAACGACAAACCTCGTTTATTCCGTCTTGTTGAAGCTGAAGGTATCATCAACCGCATGGGCTTTAACAACCTAGGCGTCGACAACCTTGTTGAGAATGTTAAGAAGTCGAACTACGATGGCATCTTAGGCATTAACATTGGTAAGAATAAAGACACACCAATTGAAAAGGGCGCTGAAGATTACTTGATCTGTATGGAGAAGGTATATCAATACGCTGGTTACATTGCTGTGAACATCTCTTCACCAAACACTCCAGGACTTCGTTCGCTACAATACGGCGAAGCTCTAGACGATCTATTGTCTGAACTTAAAACGAAACAATCTGAACTGGAAGAGAAGCATGGTAAATATGTGCCTCTTGCTCTTAAGATTGCTCCGGATCTAAGCGACGACGAAATTCGCCAAATTTGTGAATCATTGATCAAAAATAAGATCGATGGTGTGATCGCAACAAACACAACATTGGATCGTTCAATCGTTGAAGGCATGAAACATTGCGATGAAGCGGGTGGCCTAAGTGGACGTCCAGTTCAATCTCGCAGTACTGAAGTAGTTCGCAAACTTCACGAAGAGCTTGGTGACAAACTGCCGATCATTGGAGTAGGTGGTGTTGACTCGTATGTTGCTGCAAAAGAGAAAATGATGGCGGGCGCGAAGCTTGTACAGGTTTACTCTGGTTTCATCTACAAAGGCCCAGGCCTAGTGGGCGACATCGTTAAAAATCTATAAGCGGAAATTGCTTTTATTTTTGAAAAGCGACAATCTGGCATCGTCTTACTAAAAGAGACACTGTAACTCACTGAGTTGTAGAGAAAAGCGATAAGAAAGAGGAATTCATTTCCTCTTTTTTTTTGCCTATTGCTCAGTAAAATTACTGTAATTGAAGGTAATTTTGCGTTTTACCTAATGGAATGGTTCAACAGTGTGAGACGAAATGATGCTTAAACCTAGCGATACATGGAGTTGGTATTACGATGAGCAGCAATGTTCATTAATGCTAAACCTCGGAGAGGATATGATTTTCAAAACGAATCTGGTCCGCAATAAGCTGGTGGACTGCGCGTTTAGAGATAATGAATTCACCGTTGATGACGCATCTTCATACCAAACCTTCAAAGAACAAATTTCTGGCTTAGAACTGTCTGAGCCTCGTCAAGCTGAACTCGCGCTTTATTGCGTGGCAGCAAAGCGCTTCCACAAGCCTGTACAGCCTAAGAGTTGGTTCTTCGACTCACAGGGCGCTGGCCACGAATATCCTCAAGAAGGGGATATCGTACAAATGAATAACGAGCATAGCTTAGGGTATTTCATTGTATTAGAAGTGGGAGAGTGTGCGAGCCTATGTGCATTTGTCGACCTAGAAGAGTTTCTGCTTACACCTTCAAAAGGGTTACGCTTTGGCGACTCAATTAAGGTCATGCACGATAGAATGATAGACGCGAACGCTATTCTTCATCAAACGCACATTGCGATGGTCGGTTAGCCTTCAATCTAGTCCATCATTTCTCACACACATCGCAACGCATCAACCTGTCAAATCTTCCTCAAAATCGGCTCACTAGCCGATTTTTTTGTGCCTAAAAAACCTCATCCTGATAAATACATCACTGCTTAACCATTTAAATAGTGAACTTACGACTATTTTTTCACCTTAATTTCTGCCTGTTTTTATCGCCAGAAGTGTAATTCACTCATCTTTATTCCCTGTTTTTGCCCTTTTGTAGCTAACTTTCACTCTGAATCCTCTCTTGGTATATACCAAATTTAGGGTGAATATAAATTCACATTGTCACTTTGACGGGGATTTGCTCATGAATCGTGTTGGTTTGATAAGTCTTATGTTCTAAGGGGATGTGGGTAAGCGATCGCTTCAACACTGTGCGTTTGCTAGCCAGTTAGAAGAAAGATTCAATGAAAAGACGAGTTTAGTGTGATGCTCTAGTAACAAATTCAGGTATAATCGAGCTCATTTTTATCAATAAAAGAACACTATGAATCAATATCTAGCGGTTACCTCAAATGGCCTTGAGAATTTATTAGTTGAAGAACTAACCCAACTAGGGATTACAAACGCAAAACCTGTTCAAGCAGGTGTTAAATTCAAAGCCACCAATGAGCAAATTTATCGTTGTTGTTTGTGGAGCCGTTTGGCTTCTCGATTTGTACGTGTCCTTTCTGAATTCACTTGTATGGACGACATGGATTTGTACCTATCAACCACTGCGGTTAACTGGGTAAATCAATTCCATAGCTCTAAACGTTTTGTTGTTGACTTCAATGGTACGAACAACGAAATCCGCAATAGCCAATACGGTGCGATGAAAGTAAAAGATGCTGTTGTTGATTGCTTTGAGAAGAAGTCTCTACCTCGTCCTTCTATCAGCAAAGAGAACCCAGACATTCGCATTCACGTTCGTCTACACCGTGATAAAGCGATTCTTGGTGTTGATATGGTGGGCAGCGGTCTTCACCAACGTGGTTACCGTCCAGAATCAGGTCGTGCACCTCTGCGTGAAACACTTGCTGCAGCGATTCTTCTTCGTAGTGGTTGGGATGCGACTAAGCCTTTCCTAGATCCTATGTGTGGTTCAGGTACGTTAGTGATTGAAGCGGCAATGATGGCTGCAAACATGGCTCCAGGTGTTAAACGCCAGAAGTGGTGTTTCGAATCATTAGAAGATTTCGAACCAGAGCTTTGGGCTGAAGTGAAAGCTGAAGCGAACGTTCAAGGTCGTCGTGGCGTAAAGAAAGTAGAATGTAAGTTCTATGGCTATGACAATGATGAACGCATGATCAAAACAGCGCGTGACAATGCTCGTCGTGCTGGTGTTGAAGAGTTGATTGAATTCGAAGTCGGTGATGCTGCAAAACTTAACCGTCCTACCGAGTTTACTGATGGTGTGATTGTTTCTAACCCACCTTATGGTGAGCGTCTTGGTACAGAGCCAGGTCTTATTGCCCTTTACACGGCATTCGGCGCGCAGCTTAAAGCAGAATTTGGTGGTTGTAACGCGTCTATTTTCTCTAGTTCAGATGAACTACTTAGCTGCTTACGCATGCGTGCAGACAAACAGTTCAAATTGAACAACGGTGCGTTACCGTGTCACCAAAAGAACTACTCAATTTCAGATCGTCCGATGTCAGAACGTCCAACGGGCGAGCAAGAACAACTGATTGCTCCTGACTTTGCAAACCGTCTTAAAAAGAACATCGGTAAAATTGGCAAGTGGGCTAAGAAAGAGCAACTAGATTGTTACCGTATCTACGATGCGGACTTACCAGAATACAATGTAGCGATTGACGTATACCCAGGTCACCTTGTGATTCAAGAATACGCAGCGCCTAAAGATGTACCGGAAGAGAAGGCGAAACGTCGTCTGACCGATATTATCCGTGCTTCTATTCAAGTTACCGGCGTTGAAGCAAACAACGTGGTTCTTAAGGTTCGTCAGAAGCAGAAAGGCCGTTCTCAATACCAGAAGATGGCTCAAGACTCATCTAACCTAGAAGTGAACGAATACGGCGTTAAGCTGACTGTTAATCTTCATGATTACTTAGATACGGGGTTGTTCCTAGATCATAAGATCACTCGTCGTCGTATCGGTGAGATGGCAGCAGGCAAAGACTTCCTAAACCTGTTTGCTTACACGGGCAGTGCATCTGTTCATGCTGCAGTCGGTGGCGCACGCTCTACAACAACGGTTGATATGTCTAATACCTACCTTGAGTGGGCAAAGCAGAACATGGAGCTTAATGGCCGTGTTGGTCGTCAACATCAATTTGTGCAAGCTGACTGCTTACAGTGGTTGGTTAAAGAGCAGGGTTCTTATGACCTGATCTTTATTGATCCACCTACGTTCTCAAACTCTAAGCGTATGGATCAATCTTTCGATGTTCAACGTGATCACATTCAGTTGATGGAAAACCTTAAGCGTCTTCTCCGTGAAGAAGGCACGATTGTGTTCTCTAACAACAAGCGTCACTTCAAAATGGATCTAGAAGGTCTGGAAGCTTTAGGTCTTAAAGCTCAGAATATCTCAGCTAAGACGCTTCCATTGGACTTTTCTCGCAATAAGCACATTCATAACAGCTGGTTGATTACTCATAAGTAGTTAAGAGATTGTATAAGGATATATAGTGCTGACTCTCTACAGTACAGAAGGGTGCCATCTATGTGAGATGGCATTCCAACTCACGGAACAGTTAAACATTAGCCATCACGTCAACGTCGTCGACATTGCATTTGATGATGAGCTCTTTTCCCGTTACGGGGTCACTATTCCGGTGCTCAAATTTGAAAGCTCTGACCTTTCTCAAAGCTCAGAGCTTAACTGGCCATTTGGCTTGTTAGAACTTAATGATTGGTTAAAGAAGAATGGCATTACTTACAATTCATAACGGGCAATTAGCGTTTGGCGATCACCCGTTATTAGATCGTGCGGACTTTGCGCTGCAAGAAAACGAACGTGTGTGTTTAGTAGGGCGGAATGGCGCTGGTAAGTCTACATTGATGAAAATCCTGTCTGGAAACATCATCATGGACGATGGCAAGATGCAAATCACACAAGATGTGGTTGTATCTCGCCTTGAGCAAGATCCACCGCGTAATGAAGAAGGCACCGTTTATGATTACGTTGCTGGTGGCCTAGCGGAAATCGGTGAACAGTTGAAGATTTATCATGATCTTCTGGATCTCATTGGTACTGACCCTAGCGAAAAGAACTTAAATCGCCTTACTCGCGTTCAAGAGCAACTTGATCATGCGAATGCATGGCGTTTCGAAGATCGCGTAAGTAACGTAATGGCTGCGCTTAAACTCACGGCTGAAACAAAACTGACCGATTTGTCTGGTGGTTGGCAGCGTAAAGCGGCGCTTGCTCGTGCGCTTGTATGTGACCCAGATGTGCTTCTACTCGACGAACCGACTAACCACTTGGATGTTGCGACAATCGAATGGTTAGAAGGCTTCCTGAAAGACTTCCGTGGTTCAATCATCTTTATCTCGCATGACCGTGCTTTCATCAAATCGATGGCAACACGCATTGTTGATCTTGATCGTGGTAAGTTGAGCTCGTTCCCTGGTGATTACGAAAACTACCTGTTAGATAAAGAAGAAGCGTTACGTGTCGAAGAGATGCAAAACGCTGAATTTGATAAGAAGCTTGCTCAAGAAGAAGTATGGATTCGTCAGGGCATTAAAGCTCGTAGAACTCGTAACGAAGGCCGCGTACGTGCGCTTAAGAAGCTACGCGAAGAACGTTTGAACCGTCGTGAAGTGCAGGGCAAAGCGATTATCCAAATCGACGATGGCCAGCGTTCAGGCAAGATTGTATTTGAAGCTGAGAGTCTTAACTTTGGCTTTGAAGGCAAAGAAATTGTTAAGGACTTTAGCTTTAACATTATGCGTGGCGATCGTATCGCTCTGATTGGTCCTAACGGTTGTGGTAAGAGTACGGTACTTAAGCTGCTTCTTGACCAGCTTAAGCCTGATTCAGGTCGTCTGCATTGTGGTACTAAACTTGAAGTGGCTTACTTCGACCAATACCGTGAAATCCTAGACCCTGAGAAGTCTGTAATTGATAACCTAGCGGACGGTAAGCAAGAAGTGACAGTAGGCGGCCGTGAGCGTCATGCACTAAGCTACTTACAAGATTTCTTATTCTCACCTAAACGTGCTCGTACTCCTGTTAAGGCACTATCTGGTGGTGAGAAAAACCGTCTGTTATTAGCTCGTATCTTCCTTAAGTCGAACAACTTATTGATTCTCGATGAGCCAACCAACGATCTAGATATCGAAACTTTGGAACTTTTAGAAGATTTGCTTGCCAACTATCAGGGTACGCTTCTTTTAGTGAGCCACGATCGTCAGTTTGTTGATAACACGGTTATGACAAGTTGGATCTTCGAAGGTAACGGTGTAATTGAAGAATTTGTTGGTGGCTACCACGATGCTCAGCAGCAAAGAAAGCAAGCATTAGAGTACCGACAGGTTGAAAAGCCATCAAAGCCTGAGAAAGTAGTTGAGGAAACTCCCAAAACTGCGCCAGTTAAGGCTAAACCTAAGAAGTTATCGTATAAGCTACAACGAGAACTAGAAGCGCTACCAATGCGTTTAGAAGAATTGGAAACTCAAATTGAAACTCTTCAGGAAGAAGTCAACGATCCAAGCTTCTTTTCAAAATCTGTAGAGCAGACACAACCAGTATTAGATAAGCTATCTGCAGCAGAGCAGGAGCTTGAAGTTGCTTTTGAGCGCTGGGAAGAGCTCGAGGCACTACAACAGGAAAGTTAAGAAGTAATAATGACTTGTACTAAATTTAAATTAACAACAGTTGCAGCATTAGTTTTTGCTGCAACTAACGCGAACGCTGCGCTTTATAAGGTAGTTGAAGTTACTCCTTCGATTACGGGTGCATCTGAGATCTTTGGTGTTGCGATTCAACCTGGTACTGCTTCAGACGGAACGAATGATCTTGCACTAGGATGTTTTGATTCGGCCGCGACCAATTGTGCGGACAGTACATTTAAGCTTGCTGGTGAAACTCGTGATACTGTTGAAGCGGTAAGCTATCGAGAGGAAGTCCCATTTGCTATGGACGCTTCTTTTCGATATATACAAGAAAACGACGACTTTGAAAACTATTGTTATCGTGAGCTTAGATATTCAACTTGTGAAAGCTGGGCCGATCAACGCTGGAGCACATGGCGTCAAGAGAAGGGCGATTATAGTTATCTTAATGCCCAAGCTTTTGTTGAGGGCTTAGTCGAATTTACTACTACTAATACAGTTATTACTGCTTTAGATCTAGATGCTCGACCTTTAGGCATTAAATCAAATGGTAAAGATATACGAAATACAGCAATAGCAACAGTTGGTGCGCCTGATGATAACGATTCAGAAACGCGAGCTTGGGGCAGCTTAACCTACAATTCAACTACTTATAATGTTGGCAGTATTTCAACAAACCAAACTAATGACGAAGGTGATGTTTTTAGTTCCAAAGCTGCTATCTGGGATGGAACTACCACAAAAGAGATCGATTGGATCAGAAGTGGATCTGCTAAGGAAGGGGAATATTTAGCTCAAGGAAGTATGCGGTCATTGACCATTGATAATAATGAGATCTATGGCGTTGGTTTTAACACTGCTAATGGGAGTGGTGATTTACAAGATATGAACGCTAGTGTATTTGTTAGTAGCGGTTTAGATCTTATGACCGCAACTTGGGAAACGAGAGTTGTGTCCGGCGCAGAAGTTAAGTCAGGTTCGTCAAGTGATGATGCTAGATATAGTAACTCAGTTTTAAGTGATATTAACCAAAACTTGTTTGCTGTCGGCTACTCTAAGCGTAACGGTTATGTCCCAGAGAGTGGTAGCGCAGGTAATAAGATTTTCGTTGTAACTGATGCATCAACTCCGACTGCAACGTACTTGTCTGGTGGTATCTTCTTCGGTGGTTCGAGCGGTGAAGCTAAAGCGGTGAATAACTTCAATGAGTTTGTTGGCCAGATTGACGCAGAAACAACTCGTGAGGTTGATGGTAGCGAGCGTCGACACCGTGGTTTTATTTATCCCTATAAATCTGACGATGTTTCAGGTACGTTGACGGAACGTTACAGTGGTGTTTTTCGCAGCAAATCATGGTGGTTAGATGACTTAACTAATGGTGCTAATACTGATGGTCAGGACTATTCTAACGCTAATAATTATTTCCGTGTGATCGATGCGACAGACATTAATGATGCTGGTGTTATATCGGGAACTGCCATCAAGTGTACTGTAAATGGTACAGCGCAACCTTATGACACAACTGCACATAACTCCTACTGTGGCGGAGCTGCTTCCAACGCAGTTGAAGAGGTTGTCGCAGTTAAGTTGGTTCCTATTAGCGGTGCTACTGAAGAAGATATCCAGACTCGTAGCACCGACACCGAGAAAGTCGAGCGCCAAGGTGGTAGCCTAGGTTGGTTAGCTTTGACTGTGCTTGGTCTATTGGGGTTCCGCAGAAAATTTAAATAATTTTATCTCTTGAGCCCGAGTTCACAATTCTGAACTCGGGCTTTTTTTCGCCTTGAGAAAATTGAAAATTTGATCGATTCTTAAAGTTGGAGTCACAAAAACTCCGCAAAGTTGTAATCATTGTATGTTAGTAAATGGAACACCCGTATGAGGACTGCACTATGAAGAGACAAAAGCGTGATCGACTAGAACGAGCACAATCTCAAGGCTACAAGGCTGGTTTAAATGGACGGTCGCAAGAAGCTTGCCCATATAGCCAAATGGATTCTCGGTCTTATTGGTTAGGTGGATGGCGTGACGCCAAAGATGACAAGCAATCAGGTCTCTATAAGTAGAATAGGGCACAAGGAATTAAAGGTCAGGGCTCCATTGTCTGTTGATTTCAACGGCTGGGGCCTTGTTAGTTTCAGAAGAATGCCAAGATCCCCAGAGCTAAAAGTATTATAATTTCGCTATCATAAGAGCGCGTTGCTGGTGGGTTTAACCTATTTCACAATCGGGCTTGGATACCCTAGCGCACTATAACTAATTTTGTTGGAATGAAAATAAAGCAGCCATGGGCTGCTTTATTAAAAAACTAACTATTAGATTAGAATGCTGACGTATCTTGGAAAAGGCCAACTTTCAGATCTTTAGCAACATAGATCTCTTTACCATCAACAAGTACGCGACCATCCGCTAGGCCCATCACTAGTCGACGGTTAACAACGCGCTTCATGTGGATCTCGTAAGTTACTTTTTTCGCTGTAGGTAGAATTTGACCTGTGAATTTCACTTCGCCAACACCTAGAGCACGACCTTTACCTTCGCCGCCAACCCAACCAAGGTAGAAGCCAACAAGCTGCCACATTGCGTCAAGGCCTAGACAACCAGGCATTACTGGGTCACCCGGGAAGTGACAATCGAAGAACCATAGGTCAGGAGTAATATCCAGCTCAGCAAGAACTAAACCTTTACCGTAATCACCTTCAGTTTCAGACATCTTAGTGATGCGATCCATCATTAACATGTTCGGTGCTGGTAGTTGAGGGCCTTGTGGCCATAGTTCGCCTTGGCTTGATGCTAGAAGCTCTTCGCGAGTGTAAGAATCACGTTTGTTTTGCATTATCAATTACTCCGATTTTTGATAGGTGCATATTAGTGAACAGGTGTACGCTAAACAAGTCCGATCAGTACTAGACAAACCAGTTTTTAATGCGTCCAACGATTCCAATAGGGCGCTCATGTCTTTCAAAGTTTTCAATACGTTCCGCGATTTTACTCAGAACGCTTTCTTGTTCATCGTCTCTAAATGGCTTGTTCATAATGAGAGGAATTGCTTCGTCTACATTAGACACAGACCAAATATGGAATTCTTCATTCTTAATGCTTTCAATAAGGTCAGGCTTTAGTGCAAGGTGTCTTAAATTCGATCTTGGTAGGATCACACCTTGTTCGCCTGTTAGGCCGTTATGTTTACACACATGGTAGAAGCCTTCGATTTTCTCGTTTAGCCCGCCAACAGCTTGTACACGACCAAATTGGTCTACTGCACCAGTAACCGCTATTTGTTGATTGATAGGGTATTCAGACAAAGCACTCACCAGAGAGCAAAGTTCCGCTAGAGAAGCACTATCGCCATCGACTTCGCAGTACGATTGCTCAAACACAACAGAAGCCGCGTATGGCAACGGATCTTCTAGGTTTAGTGCGCTGCTCACAAATGCTTGCATGATCATCATACCTTTAGCATGAAGATTACCACCCAACTCGGCTTTGCGCTCAACGTCGGCAATATCACCATCACCAAAGTGAATAACGCAGGAAATTCGTGCAGGTTCACCATAAGAGATCGGGTGTCCTGGAACATCGATAACCGTCAGACCATTAACTTGACCAACTTGTTCGCCCTCGGTTTCGATAATGACTTGGCCATCTCGAATATCATCAAGAGCGCGTTCTGGTAGGTACGATTCACGGTTGTATTTGTGCTGTTGAGCTTGTTGGATATGGTGAATATCAATCTCGCCATTGTCGGATTCAATCAAAGCTTCGTTCAATAACGCATTGTGCCAAATAGGACATAATGGAATATAGCTCTGATCTTCAGTCTCTCTTGCTCCGGCAGTAAGAATGCCCGTCAACGCTTGTTGCGTGATGGTTGGCAATTCATAGCGTTGTTGAAGCCACTTAAGGTAACCAAGATATTGAGTCAAAGTATCTTCAGATAGCTTGATATCTTGTTCAATTTCGCTAAATAGGCAAAAACCGGTTTGAATATCGCTGTCCAGGTAATCAAGGTCACCTAGTTGAGCTCTGTCTCCAACGACAATCAACTTAATGTTGTAAGTCAAAGGCAAAGTCGGGGATTGGTTCAAGTGCTCTGGATTGCTGCTGATAGGCTCTACGGCTTCACCAAGCAGTGCTGATTTAAGCAGTAACCAGCTTCCTGGGTTGGCCAAGATCAAGTTTGCTGAAACGATCAGGTAGCCATTGTTTGCTCTAGCCAGTAGGCCGGGCTTTGTCGCAACAACCTTACCGTCTTTCGATTGAACTTGGTCAAACAGAGAAACAGCATTTAAAGACTCAGTTTTTATAACCGGTAGAGTGTGATCATCTAAAGCAGTGACTAGAGATTCAACAATCATTTGACGATAGATCGAATTGTCTGGAGCGTTTACAAGTAAAACACGCGAAAGGTTAGACAAACGGACAAAGCGGGTTAGCGCATCTTTGAATCTATGTTGAATATCTGAAAACGGGAAAGGCGAGATGTCAGGGAATTGCTCTAATTGAGCGCTATATTCGTCGTACTGAGGCGTAACATGTCGCCAATCTACTTGAGTCATTTAAGTTTCTGATTATGATAATGAGGTAGGGAGTATATAGAAAAACCGATCTCGCTTGTAGCTCTATGTTGTAGTTACTAATCACTAAGCTAATATAAGTATGATCTTGGTCTATTCTTTCAAGACAATAATTGTTAAATAGCCCATTTTGGGTTACGCTGTCACTAGGATTAACTCTCGAGATTAGACATGAAATATCAGCAACTTGAAAACTTGGAATGTGGTTGGAAATGGAACTATCTGGTCAAAAAATGGAAAGAAGGCGAGTCGATCACCTGCCACATTGATTCAAGTGAAGCTGACGTTGCTGTTAAAGCCTTATTGAAGCTCGAACACCAACCTACAGGTGTCCTTGAGTGGATATCTAATAACATGTCTCCTGAGCTCGATAACAAGCTTAAACAAGCGATCAGAGCTAAGAGAAAACGCCACTTCAATGCTGAACAAGTTCATACAAAGAAAAAATCAATCGACCTTGATTACCGAGTATGGGAAAAGCTATCTCAACGCGCGAACGAGCTAGGCTGTACGCTCTCAGATGCCATCGAGTATTTGGTTAGCGAAGCGTCCCGCAGTGAACAGGCGAGCAAAACAGTAACCAGTCTCAAAGAAGACTTAAGCAAGCTTCTTTCTGACGATAAATAATCATCAACAGTAGTGGTGACATTATGATGTACGTGATCTTAATCGGTGCGGCGTTGGTCTTTTGGTTAGTTGCTGTTGATCGACCGGTATTAAAAATCAAATTTAGCGATGGGGCGATCGAACAAGTTAAAGGTCATCTTCCACCGAGCTTTAAGCACAACCTTCAAGAAATTGGTCACAACAACGCCTTTAAAGGTGAGTTAAAAGTGTATGCTAAGCGCTCTGGCTACAATCTCAAGTTCACTAAAGATGTGCCTAAAAACGTACAACAACGTATTCGTAACGTGTTCCCGCATAATGGTTTTAAGTCTAAAGGCTCAAAGAAAGCGTAATCGTTTAGAGTTACGCATGAGCTGGTCAATCCTCATACTAATTTAATCCTTCATTTTCTTTAAATCTCCGCATACTGTTCTCACCTTCAACAAAGAGAGAGCAGTATGAGATATTTAGTATTCGTATTGTGTTTTTTATCCCCAGTTGCTTTTGCCGACGATGCATTGGTTAATCCCGTCGCTAAAAAAATCAAAGTCACCGTCATGAAAGGGCTCAACAAGAGCAATGTTGATTTCGATGGTTATTGCGATCTTATGATTGAGATGAAGCACTCTAAAGGTTACGCAAGAATCAAAAAGGTGAGAACGTCTGGTGATAGCAACGTTTGCAAACAGGCGAAAAAGTACTTGCCGAAGAAGACAAAGTTCAAATACAGCTTTCCAGAAAAGTATATCCGGCTATATATCACGTATTAGCTGCCTTAAGCGCACTATAACTAAATAATCTTGATTTCATTGAAACAATTTCGTGAACCAATCTCTAATTTCCATTAATATTAGTTTTGTTATAAAGGCAGGATATGCCGACACAAGAGTATTTACGGCAAAGGAAAGTCACGGTTGTTGTTAGAAAGTAAATGTTATACCCCTGAAGTAGTTGAGATCTCTAGGAAGGTCTCAAGCAATGTTGAAGCTCGCTTTAATCGATGGTTAATCTCACCTGAATATAAACTAGCGCAATCTACAGTAGACACGTTATTAAGTTTAGAAAAAAGGTATTGTGATAGCGTCATATTTGATGAATCTGACCGCATATCTCATAATCAACGTATTCTGCTGCGCTGTGAACAAGATAGAGTTAATGCTCATCGTGAAAAAGTCAACGCGAAGCAACAAACCTTAAGATATGTTATCGATGATGTTAGTAATGCAGCCTCGGTTCTAATGCTTGAGAAGCTTCAAGGCACACTAATAAGTTCACTATTCTCGGACTTACCCGATTACAATCAATTCGTTAGTGTTGCGTATTCACCATCCTTAAATTTTTCTAAGTTGCATAAGGTTTTAGAAACGAATCGATTATTGAGTTCAAATTTAATCGAATTTGTTTCCAATCCCGAGTTTAACGAGAAATACGGCAGAAAGTCCAAAGTGATTCTCGACCCTAAGGTTGCAGCACAACAGATTGGTATCGAAAACTGCCGTTTATTGTTTCCTTTGCTAATGAGCCAGAAGCTGATTAAGTGGAATGATGCAAATATTAAACACATTACACCTAAGGTTTGGCAACATTTAGTCGCGACGTCCAATGCAACTCGAATTCGACTTCTAGAAACGTCGGTTAAAGACCCTAACGTAGGCATTTTACTTGGCGTGTTGAGAGTTCTGCCTTTGTTTTTAATTTGTAATCACTTTTCTTCAACGTTTGAAGACGCATTGGTAAAAACGATGCTTGGTTATCGTGAAGCAAGTGACAAGCATGACGAATATTATGCTTGTACTGAAGTGATGCCAAACACACAGTTTCTCGAAGCAATGTTCGAGCAACTAGAGCTTAAGCTACTAAAAAATCTCGTTGAATTTATCGATTGGAGCCCTGGGAACCAGTTTATCAAGAGGGCACTTCTAGAGGAAGTGAATGACATTCCAGTACTTGAGCGAACAGTTTATGGTGCAGCTTTGGCTCAAGGTAGAAAATATTCTGTTTTCGAGGCGTTAGATAATAGTGAACTATTTAACGTTAAGCACCGACCTTATTGGTTTTCAACTGTTCAAATGTCTATCGCGACCATTGAGCAGATGCAAGATAAAGTGCCTGGAAAACTGACGACGAACATGTAGAAAAGGGAGCCACATTTAATGTGGCTCTCTTTTATTGTTGCGCTGTAACTTTAGGTAAGTGACTGAATTGTAGATATAATATTGCTTATTTCGCTTAACAGACCACTTCGAAGGTAAACGACTCTTGCTTTGCTATTGCGTGTTTGACAGGGATACCAAGGCGCTGGCAAGTCATCAGAACTTTTAACTTCCTGTCGGCAGGAGCATGCTCTGACAGAATCACCGAGCTTAGGCACTCTCTATTAAGGTAGAGTTTATTTCCGATCATCTCATCATTAGGTAATACCCAACGGTATTCCTTTTCATAGCGCCAATTAGAATGCTTAATTTTGAATATCTCAGCTCCCAGTCTTGCTGTTTGTAAACCACTTAGCGATGCCGGGTGGAACATACTAGGTTCGTCTTCATACTGGACTTCAAAACAGTTGAGGTTGGCCTCGCCGTTATAGCAGTTGAGATCATACTCGATACACATGCCTTTAAAGTTGTCACCATATTGAGACCATAGTATTGGGTGGTCGCTCGACTGAGAGAAACACATGATCTTAAAGTTTTGTTGAAGCTCTTTGTTGAATACGTGGTTAGATTCAAAAGGGTTATTAAAAGTTTTAGCGTAATCAAACCACAACGAACACTCGGAAATAGATTGTATGTTTCTGTCGTGGAGCGATCTGAACTTATAAAGTTTAGGCAACATATCAAACACCTAGTTTACAAAATTGCCTGATGTTAACACTTTAATTTATTTTTAAGGATTGAATGCATAGCATTTGATTGCTTAATCACCAAATTAATTAATATAACTGTTTGATAGATCAAAATTTAAACACAAAATAGTAGCCTGTTAAAGTGGTTTATTTTGCGTTAAGGCAAAGCTTTCAAGTTGTAACTTTTTACAGAAGATACAACGTAACTTTATTTGTGGTTGAATTGTCTTGTCAAAGTAGAGGTCGAGTAGGGAATAGGTGATCAAAATTAAAGCCGAGCTTTAAAAGGACGGCTTTAGTAGTATTGAGCCTACGAGTGAATCAAGTTTAGAAGTGGTATCTTGCACCTAGATAAGCGGTTTGAGGTGATACATCGATGGATTCAATTTCAACGTTTGCAAAGCGGTAACCAATATGAATGTCGATATTGTCTGTCACTATCGCACCAAGCTCAGCACCGACTTGGTAGGCCGCTTCAGACTTAGAGTCTGATACTCCAAAAGCTTTCGCTTCCATATCCATAGAGCCAACACCGGCTAATAGAGATACATACAGATCTAAGACGTCACCTTTAACAATAAACTTTGGTTTAATGTTTACGAAGAAAGCTTGGCCTTCAATATCCATTAAGTCGTTATAGTTAACTTTTCCGATTTTTCGGTACTCGGCCTCTAGTCCCAGTTTGACGACATCGTGTGTATTGAATTCGTAGCCCCCAACCAAGTTATAGCTAAAGTCTGATAGATCAGATGAATCTTCAATGGCGCTGCCACGATATTCTAATTCAGTTTCATTATAAAAGCCGATATCAACACCAGCATAAAAATGACCAT
The DNA here is from genome assembly GCF_041467855.1 of Vibrio sp. 10N.247.311.51. Classification (NCBI taxonomy): domain Bacteria; kingdom Pseudomonadati; phylum Pseudomonadota; class Gammaproteobacteria; order Vibrionales; family Vibrionaceae; genus Vibrio; species Vibrio sp. 10N.247.311.51. The sequence continues at coordinate 63,965 of NZ_JBFSVK010000006.1, forward strand.
GCTCTCTAGGTGAGTTTTCGTTTTCACTAGCAAGCGCCTGCGAGCTGATGCCAAAAAAAGCGGTGAATAGCGATAGGGCGATTGTACTGATTTTCATGTAAAGAGCCTTCTAAGATTTAAGTTATTCAGTTCCAGAATATGTTAACAAACAAAAGATACTCTAACTAATTGAGAACCAGCCTAAGTATCTGATTTTAAAGGCTTGTTGGTAATAGAAGTGTCATTATCGCAGTTATGAGACAAAGTACTCCAGTCCAGACAGTGTCGAATAGTATTTGTGTTGCACTGTAACTTATTGCCAGCCAGGTTGTTTATAGAAGTACGTTTTGGATGGCAACGCAGTTTGGCAACAATGGCTGTTGAGCATCAGACAATTCAAAGTCAGTGGTTTGAAAAGCGAGTCCGGATGTTGCTGATGGCGTTAATAGTTGATTCAATTTGGTGAAGAACAACCCAACATAGATAAACAAGACTAGATGATTCGAGAGTACGCTTAGTCTTTTGGGATCGTTAAACCTAGCGAACAAGAGTAACCAAGTCTTTTCAGTTTATTGGTAGTACGGACAATAGATCGAGAGTTAGTGGAAGCGTTAATCATCTAGGTTCTTTTGGTAAGCAAAATCAGCGTAATAGCTTTTAACACTCATAACTTTGGAGAGGCATTCGTAATCAGAAGTCTTAATTAAGTTTGAGCAGACATGTGATAAAGCCATCACGATTTAGTTCAATTAACGTCGAGTCAAAGCCATAAAATAATTAAATAGATAGATTTATGCGTCGCTGTACGTAAAATCCGCGAGTAATAAGGCTCGAAACCCCTCAGATTTCAATCTCCTTCGGTGCGTATTATGCATATTATGTTAAATTGGTTTTGGTGTTTATAAGGCAGGTATCTTTGTGTGATGCCCTGCCTCTTGTTTATCTATCAAATCGACGTTCTATTTAACAGTAAGGCTATTTACCATAAAATACCTAATAAACATATTTCCTAATCTTCGATTAAGAATACGTTTATTAGACTTCAAGCATTAATCGATCAATTGCTTCTGTGATCTCTTTGGTTCTTACTGGCTTGGTCACGAAATCATTCATACCAACATCTAAGCACGAACATTTGTCTTCTACTGATGTGTGTGCTGTTAGCGCGACGATTGGTGTTTTGATGTTTGCGTCTCTCATGTATTTGGTTGTGGTTAATCCATCCATGACCGGCATCGACACATCCATTAAGATAATGTCTATCGAGTCATTGGCTCTTTCCACAAAACCAATCGCTTCCTCACCGTTGCTTGCGATGAAAACTTCGTGGCCTTGTCGTGTTAGGATTAATTTGATCACCATTTGATTGGTTGGATTGTCTTCGACAACTAACACTGAATAACGGCTTCTTAACTCTCGTGAAGATTCATCTTCGTTGTTGGCCAGATTATTCGTAACTCTAGTAAGCACTGGTAGTTGTACTTCAAATTTGGAACCTTTTCCAGGCTCACTCTCTACCGATATGCGCCCGCGCATTAGCTCAACCAGTCTTTTAGTGATAGCCAAGCCTAAACCGGTGCCACCAAATCTACGTGTGATTGTGCTGTCAGCTTGTACAAATGGACTGAACAGCGACGAAAGTTGTTGCGAGCTAATGCCAATCCCTGTGTCTTCCACTGTTATATAGAAAGAGCTCTGCTGGTACTTGATAGAAACATGGACATGCCCATGCTCGGTAAACTTAATCGCGTTACCAATCAGGTTAAATAGGATCTGTGCTAATCGGCTTGGGTCGATGTAATGCAGTTCACCCTCAGGGATATCACTGGTTATTGTTAGCGCCAAACCTTTATCGTCTGCTGTCTTCTTTTGTTCTGATAATACAAAAGTTACAGTGTCTCTTACGTTGCTCCATTGAGGAGCCAACGAGAAACATCCAGATTCAATCTTAGAAAAATCCAATACGTCACTGATAATTGCCAATAAAAGCTCAGATGATGTGCTCATATTAAGCAGTATAGACTGTTGTTCTTCGTTCAATGATGTGGATTTTAGGGTGTCTATCAGGCCAATGATGGCATTTAGCGGTGTTCTTAATTCATGACTCATCATCGCGAGGAATTCAGACTTGGCCTTGTTGGCTCTTTCTGCGTCTTTTCTTGCTGTGACAAGCTCTGCTGTACGTTCTCGAACGGTTGCTTCAAGCTTTTCTTTGTTCTCAATATCGAAAACAGCACGCTCTATCAACGGTCGGAAACGGTTTAGTGTGGCCTTGGTTTCAATACTAAAGTGCTTGGTATTTGAGTGGATAAATATGATGACGGATTGTGTTAGTCCGCTATCTATACCCGTAATAAGAACGGAGTTGATTTGGTCGAGAACAATGGGATGCAGAGAGTTGAATTCCCCAAGAGACTTGGGTTCGAAAAGAATGGCGCATTCACCATTGATGACTCGCGATAGCTTGCCACAATCGCTCCAATTCATCTGTTCGAAGACCTTGTTATTGCTTAGTAGGGTTTTGAAACTGCCTTCGTTCCCTACCCTTGATACCACGATAAAGTCATCAAACTTAATGTATTTTTTGAGCACGAACTCAAGGCTGGAGAATATCTCAGATATGTTACTTGCCTTACTGATCGCAGAGATCGTTGATAAGATCACCCTGTTCTCTTCAGCCAGTTTTCGCTCACGGGCTTTTAGTTTTTGCAGTTCAATACGTGCTTCTTGCAGCGCTTCTTGACCTTCAGAACCCATTACTTTTTCAACCTATAAAACGTTGCAGACGATACCATTAAATTCCCGTGTGCACTCTCACCACCAGAGAGCCTGCCTTGTTCACCAAACGTAAATGGACATATGTATGGAAGCCCATTAAGTGCTTGATTTATTTGGTCACAAACCTCATCCATATCTTGTTTAAGGTTCAACATTGGGCCTGCACAAAAGATATTGATCGCCCCTAGTTTCTCTTCAAGATCCATGTCGTTGTAGTATGAGGAGTGAATGATATTCGCGGCGCGGCTAATCAACTGCTGCTTAGAACCTTGCATCAAGTAGATGGTGTCACCTTCACTGATGTCTGTGAATAGCTCAATCCCATTACACTCCGTCTCTCTGATCGAATGAGACAATTTGAAATATGGGTAATCGTAAGAAGAGCCGACTTTCCTGCCTAATGGGTAGACTGACGACTTTTCGAAGATATAGCCATCATCACTGCCACCTAAGTGGAAATTAGTCCATTCGTTGTAAACGGTGACGGCTGGCCTATGGTCTATTTCCAACAAAATTCGGTTTCTTACTTTGGTCACGGTGCCTGAATACCGCGTAGGCGTATGACCAGCGCTGAAAGAGGAATAGATGGACTGAGACGCAAACACTACCGTTAAAGACACACCATTTATAGACAGCGACTCTTCGGTGAAGATACTCCAATTTCCGGAAACCTGGTTGTCTGCAGCACTGCCACCAATAATTGGCACTTCAGTACCAAATTTCTTATCGATAGCCGCCATCACCTTTTCTTCGTTACCCGGTGTGGAATGCAGCAAGATAAGATCAGGAATTTCACCTTCTCGGTTGGCGTTCTTGAGTGCTTTGTCGATCGCGCTGAAGGTACTGCGGCCTATGGAGTCGCTGAAATGTTCGATTCCCGTACCATAGGCGTTGATCCCCGAGTCATAAATAATGAGGACGCCAATGACTGGACCAGAATGAAAACCAGTTTCGGTCATAATGCCGTGACAAGTAGTACAGCCATGTATGGGAGTGTTCGGGAGAGCATCTACGAAATATCTCTGCACAGCGAGTGTCGAATACTCTTCTGTGCAGTAGCAAATAAGACAAGCAATATCGTCAGGGTTTTCCACCCCGCTGAGCAACTCATCTACTGCGATTTTATCGTCTAGGGAGTAAGAGACTTTTGATAGAAATTTCATAGATTCTGGGTAACTTTATTAATGCTCTCTTTATAACACTTTAATGCATTGTGTTTCACTGATTTGGTACATATTTCTATCAAAAGACCCGAGGCGTGCCCCAGTTTTATCTCTGTTACTCTTTGGACAAGTTTACAGAAAACGTGCTCACCTGTTGTGGAAATGTAACCGTTATTGAGGAGGTCTTATCATTAGTTTGTAACAGCCAATTTGATGGCCCTTTTTCTTCCAGAATTCCGCTTTCATTATAGCTAATGATAAATTTGCCAGTTTTAGATGTTTCGATCGAATACCCTAGGTTATCGCCCGAAATTAAAACATTATGATTATCAATACCAAATTCACAAGGTTTTGAAACTATACAGTTTACTGTTTCGTTATTATCGTATGTTACTGTTCTCCAAGTAAATGCAGCTATTAAAATAACCAACATGACGATAATTTGAACAAGCCTGCCTTTTGTTAGCTTTTGTGCCGCCATTATAATCTTTACTCCTTGTTACAAAGTTCAAAGTTTTTAAATAAAAATCCAATTCCAGACCAAGCGTAAGGTTACTACTCTGTCATTGATTTGTTAATTCAAGTATAGTGTCGCGTTGAAAATGCCACTTTTTTTTAAAATCAGCAAGTGGAAATAAAGCCCTGAATAGGCTGAATTTCCTTTTCTAATTTGGGTGGCATTACGACGTGAGTCGTGTTGGAAGTAAAGTGTAGTAAATAAGAAATTGGAAGCATGCAAATGAGCCAAGAAAAGCAGCTTGAACAAAACTACAACTATACGGTCGTCCGTCAATTTACCCTAGTTACAATTTTGTGGGGTATTGTCGGTATGGGCGTTGGTGTTTTGATTGCCGCTCAATTAGTTTGGCCACAGCTAAACTTTGATACGCCGTGGTTGACGTACAGTCGTTTACGTCCCCTGCATACTAATGCGGTTATTTTTGCGTTCGGTACAAGTGCGCTGTTTGCAACATCATATTATGTTGTACAACGTACCTGTCAGACGCGTCTCTTTGGTGGCCCTCTCGTAGCCTTTACCTTTTGGGGTTGGCAAGCGATTATCCTGTCCGCTGCAATTACTTTACCGTTAGGTTTAACCTCTGGTAAAGAATACGCAGAACTTGAATGGCCAATCGATATTGCTATTACTCTTGTGTGGGTAGCTTATGCGGTCGTGTTCTTCGGAACCATGATTAAACGTAAGACATCGCACATTTACGTAGCAAACTGGTTCTTCGGAGCCTTCATCATCACGGTTGCCGTGTTGCACATCGTTAACAGCCTTGCTGTTCCTGTATCTGCGTTTAAATCGTACTCGATTTATTCCGGAGCGATCGATGCAATGGTGCAATGGTGGTACGGACACAATGCGGTAGGCTTCCTATTGACAGCTGGTTTCCTAGGTATGATGTACTACTTCGTTCCTAAACAAGCTGGTCGCCCTGTTTACTCTTACCGTTTGTCGATTGTTCACTTCTGGGCTCTCGTGTCTCTGTATATCTGGGCTGGTCCTCACCACCTACACTACACTGCACTTCCTGACTGGACTCAATCTCTAGGTATGGTTATGTCTTTGGTTCTGTTTGCTCCATCTTGGGGTGGCATGATCAACGGTATTATGACTCTATCTGGTGCGTGGCATAAGCTTCGCTACGACCCAATCCTACGTTTCCTAATCGTTTCTCTATCATTCTACGGCATGTCGACTTTCGAAGGCCCAATGATGGCAATCAAAACGGTTAACGCACTATCTCACTACACAGACTGGACTATCGGTCACGTTCACTCTGGTGCGTTAGGTTGGGTTGCAATGGTTTCTATAGGTTCGGTTTACCACTTAGTTCCTAAACTATTTGGTCAAGAGCGTATGTACTCTGTATCTCTAATCAATGTTCACTTCTGGTTGGCAACGATTGGTACGGTTTTCTACATTGTTGCAATGTGGATCTCTGGCGTGATGCAAGGTTTGATGTGGCGTGCAGTTAACTCTGACGGTACATTAACTTACAGCTTCGTTGAATCTGTAGAAGCGTCTTACCCGTTCTACTTTGTACGTTTCTTAGGTGGTTTCATCTTCCTATCTGGTATGTTCTTAATGGCATACAACACGTACAAAACTGTTTCTGCACCTAAAGATAGCCTTAAAGCTATCCCTCAACCGGCTTAAGGAGATTTAGAATGAGCTCAAATTCAAATAATCGCCATGAGTTGGTAGAGAAGAACGTTGGCCTACTAGCGATTCTTATCGTTATTGCTATCAGTTTTGGTGCTTTAGTAGAAATTACCCCGCTTATTTTCCAAAAGCAGACAACTGAACCTGTAGAAAATCTACGCGTTTACTCTGCTCTGGAAATGGAAGGTCGTGATATCTACATTCGCGAAGGTTGTAACGTATGTCACAGCCAAATGATTCGTCCTTTCCGCTCTGAAACTGAACGTTACGGTCACTACTCTGTAGCTGGCGAAAGCGTTTGGGAACACCCATTCCTATGGGGTTCTAAGCGTACTGGTCCTGATCTAGCGCGTGTTGGTGATCGTTACTCTGATGAGTGGCATCGCGTTCACCTTATCGACCCTCGTGAACTTGTTCCTGAATCAAACATGCCTGGTTTCCCATGGCTTGCTGAGAATGTACTTGATGGCAAATTGACTAAACAGAAGCTTGAAATCTTCCGTAATCAATTTGGTGTTCCTTACACAGACGAACAAATTGCTAACGCTAAACAAGATGTTGAAGGGAAAACAGAGATGGATGCAATCATCGCTTACCTTCAATCGCTTGGCCACGCAATGAAATAAGGAATAATTATGGACATTATTACATTTCAAAGTGTTTGGACTGTTACTGTTTTTGCTTGTTTCATCGGCATCGTTTGGTGGGCTTTCGGTAAAAATCGTAAGTCGCGCTTCGACGAAGATGCAAACCTAGTGTTCGCTGATGAAGCACCTGCGAAAGATAAAAATCAAGGAGTGACGAAGTAATGAGTACATTCTGGAGTATTTGGGTAACAGTAATCACAATCGGTACATTGATTGGCTGTGCAGCCTTACTTCGTTGGTGTTCCAACGATAAAACAGGTGTAGAAGAAGGTCAGGATATGGGCCATGAATACGATGGTATTCGTGAGCTTAATAACCCGCTACCTAAATGGTGGACATACCTTTTCGTTAGCACAATTGTGTTTGCAGCTGTTTATCTAGCTCTATACCCAGGCCTTGGCAACTTTAAAGGTCTACTAGGTTGGACGAGTTCAAACCAAACAGTTCGTAGCGTAGAAGAGTCTCGCTCTGCAATCGCTGCTGCGCAAGCAAACAAACAGTTAGACGCATACGCGAAAGAGCTTGATGATGCAGACACCTACTTTGGTGAAGCATTCAGAAAGCTAGCTCACGACGAAAATGGTCTACGTTCTGTCCCTGACATTGCATCAGATGCTGATGCAATCAAAGTGGGCCAACGTTTGTTCCTACAAAACTGTTCTCAGTGTCACGGCTCTGATGCACGTGGTCAGAAAGGTTTCCCGAACCTAACTGATGACGCATGGCTATATGGTGGTGAACCACAAGCTATCGTTACTACCATCATGCATGGTCGTGTCGGTCAAATGCCAGGTTGGAAAGACGCTCTTGGCGAAGAAGGCGTAAAAGAAGTAGTTAGCTACACGCTTAGCCTTTCAGGTCGTAGCGTAAACGCACGTGAAGCAGAAGCTGGTAAAGCGCGCTTTGTAGTGTGTGCAGCGTGTCACGGTACTGATGGTAAGGGTAACCCTGCTGTTGGCGCACCTGACCTGACTGACCGTGACTGGCTATTCGGCGATTCTCGCGCTGATGTGACGGAAACAGTCATGTACGGACGTTCTGGTGTAATGCCGGCTTGGAAGGACATCCTCGGTGAGGATAAGGTTCAGCTCGTCTCTGCCTACGTCTGGAGCCTCAGCAACTCAGATAAAGAGTAACATAATAATAACAGCCCCTTCTTAAGGGGCTGTCTTTCTTTTACAGTTATAACCTTAAGTGTTTGTAAAAATTAGTTTTATTTCATTGTATATATTGAGAATAATAATATGGAACAACCTTGGTATAAGCAGTTTTGGCCGTGGTTTTTGATCTTCCTAACCGTTGGCGTTTCTATGCTAACATTGGTTCGAGTCGCGATACTTACCAACCATTCAGTTAACGTTGTCACTGAAGATTACTATAAAAAAGGTAAAGGTATTAATGTCGACATTTCGAAAGTAAATGTTGCCAAAGAGCTTGGCCTATCAGCTTTAGTTAGCGAGAAAGGTAACTCAGTTATCATTACCCTAGACAAAGGCAAGCTAGACCACTTCCCTGCTATTAGCGCAATGTTCGTGCACCGAACGTTGCCTGACCGTGATTTTACTCAGCTACTGACCGCTGATGCGAGAGGCAACTACACGTTGACTCTGGACCATGAAATGCAAGGTCCATGGTTTATCGAGCTTTCTCCGCATGATTCTGAATGGTTAGTGCAAGGTCGCATGAACTTCCCTATTGATACTCCTACTCAACTAACGAACTAAAGCTTATGTGTGAATCCTGTTATCACTGCGGTGAAGATGTACCAGCGGAAACGGATTTTAAAGTAGAAATCTTAGGATCGGTGCGACCTATGTGTTGTCCGGGTTGCGAAACCGTAGCCCAGACAATCGTTGATAGCGGTTTGGTCTCTTACTACCAATATCGTACCGCTCCAGCTGAAAAAGCGGATCTCGTGCCAGAGCAACTTCTGGCACTCAGTCATTACGACAACGAAGATGTTCAATTGGAGTTCGTCCGTAACTCTGAAAACACCTCTGAAGTGACATTGTCACTAGAAGGTGTCTCTTGTGCTGCTTGTGCATGGCTTATTGAGAAGCAAGTCTCTTCAAAGTTAGGGGTTGTTAGTATTCGTGTTAATACCACGACTAACCGCGCCCTGCTCAGTTGGGACAACACTAAGACAAAACTGAGCGAGCTGTTGTCTGCAATCCATACCTTAGGCTACAAAGCCGCACCATTCGAGGCTGATCAACAAGAAGCCGCCTATCATCGTTCGATGAAAAATTATCTCTATCGTCTTGGTATTGCTGGTTTAGCAACCATGCAGGTCATGATGCTGGCTGTGGCGCTTTACCTTGAAGTCTTCGGTAACCTTGAACCCGAATTCAAAAGCTATTTCCGTTGGGTGAGCTTAATCTTCGCAACGCCGGTTCTGCTCTACTCTGCATTGCCTTTCTATATCAACGCGTGGCGTAGCCTCAAAGGTCGAACATTGGGTATGGATGTACCTGTGTCGATTGCTCTGTTGTTTGCCTACGTTGCAAGTTTGGTCGCAACGGTGACAGAGAAAGGTGAAGTATTCTTCGAATCTATCTCGATGTTTACCTTCTTCCTACTGCTTGGTCGTTTCCTTGAAATGCGCGCTCGTCGTAAAGCAGCCGCCGCTAGTGGTAACCTGCTTAAGCTTGTTCCTGCTATGGCAACAACGTTAGATGGCGAACAAGTTCCGGTAAAAACCTTAAAAGTTGGCGACCAAATTCGCGTTCTACCGGGTGAACACATTCCTGCCGATGGCAAAGTATTGTCTGGCAGAGTTCATATCGATGAATCGATGCTGACTGGCGAATCTATCCATGTGGTCAAAAACGAAGGCGATACCGTCTTCGCTGGTACATTGAATGGTGATGAATCGTTTGAATTGGAAGTGATGACGTCAAAAGCGGATTCGGTGATTTCCAACATCGTTCGCCTGCAAGATGAAGCGCAATTGTCTAAACCTCGCATCGCAGAAATTGCTGATGTTGTAGCGCGATACTTTGTTGCGGTGATCTTAATCATCTCATTCGGCACTTGGTTTTACTGGCACCAAACACGACCAGAAGACGCTTTCTGGATCATGCTTTCGGTATTGGTAGCAACGTGTCCTTGTGCTCTGTCACTGGCAACACCGACGGCGATTACTTGCTCAACGTCTCGCATGGGTAACTTCGGTATTTTGCTGCGCAAAGGCCACGTATTCGAAACCTTGTGCAAAGTAAATCACTTGATCATCGATAAAACAGGCACATTGACTGAGGGGGATATTCGTATCAGCCAAGTGGAAACCTTCGCTGAACTTGATAAAGACACTTGTCTCAAGGTAGCGGCGAGCCTGGAACAACACGCTAACCACCCTATCGCTAAAGCGTTCAAGACTCATATTTCAGATGATATCGAAGTAGAGTCTGTCAATAACGTAATTGGTTCAGGCATCACAGGTGAGTGGAACGGCCAAGAAGTTGCGATTGGTAGTAGCGAATTCATTCTAGGTGAAGCTCAACCACCGGAAAGCAACGGCATTTACTTGTCGATGGCGGGTCGTCATATCGCGACATTTACTTATGAAGACCCAATCCGTAAAGAAAGCATTGAGTTTATTAAGCAATTTAAAGAAGCGGGAATCAAAACGACTCTGCTGACTGGCGATTCTATGATTAACGCGAAGCCTGTTGCTGAAGAGATCGGTATTACAGACATTGTCGCTAACGCGAAGCCTGAAGATAAACTTGCTTACCTGAACTCTCGAGATGCAAGTGACATTACCATGATGGTTGGCGATGGCGTTAACGATGCCCCTATTCTTGCGGGTGCCCACCTTTCAGTCGCTATGGGCGGCGGTACCGATGTGGCGAAAGCCTCTGCGGATATGGTGTTATTGGGTGATAAGCTCGATAGATTACTTAAGTCGCGTACTTTAGCATTAAAAACGCGTAAGATAATCCGTGAAAACCTAGCTTGGTCATTAGGATATAACTTACTTATCCTTCCATTGGCTGTCGCGGGTTTGGTTGCTCCATACATTGCCGTTGTGGGCATGTCTGCCAGCTCTATTATTGTTGTGTCTAACTCGTTAAGGCTTTTAAAAGAGCAAGGTAAATAATGGAAAGTTTATACATTCTGATCCCCATTGCGATTGTTCTGGTGTGCATCGCTGTTGGTATTTTTCTATGGGCGGTGAAGAGCGAACAGTTTGAAGACCTAGAACGTCAAGGTCACAACATTCTGTTTGATGAAGACGAAAAGGCTCACAACCATTCTGATAGCAAACCTGTCAAGAATGAGAAAGCTAACAGCGAAAGCCAAACTAACGTAGACAAAAAGAACGATGACGCCTGATTGGATCGGAGCCTTTGTTGTTGGATTGATCGGCGCAGGCCACTGCATGGGAATGTGTGGTGGTATTGCGTCGCTTCTTTCGATTGGCAACAGTAAACCTTCCCCTGTTATTCCCCTACTTTATAACCTAGGCCGTTTGCTGAGCTATGCCGTGATTGGCGGTGTGATTGGCGGTGCAATTTCTTCTATAGGTCAGCTAAGCGATTTTAACGCTCTGCTGGGTTGGCTTCGATTATTTGCTGCTGGCTTTATGATCGTCTTAGGTTTGTATATCGGTAAGTGGTGGTTCGGCTTGTTGTTCTTTGAAAAAGTCGGACAGAAGCTATGGCGCTATATCTCTCCTTTAGGTAAATCATTTCTACCATTGAAGCACCCTAGTCACGCTTTGCCGTTTGGCTTTATTTGGGGGTGGCTACCATGCGGCTTGGTTTACTCTATGCTTACGTGGGCAGCCGTATCAGGAAGTTGGTATAACGGAGCCGGTATCATGCTTGCTTTCGGTTTAGGTACGCTTCCGGCAATGCTCACCGTTGGTATGGGCGCTAATTTCCTCAAAAAACTGCAACAAGCTGACTTATTTCGCCAATTAGGCGCAATTTTAATCCTCCTTTACGGTTTCTATACCGGATATATGGCTTTGCAGCTCATTATTTATACCGTATAGGCAATCTTTAAATCCGGTTTTTTTACTACCCAACTGGATAAAGGAATGCTAAAATATTGACGTATATCAAATAGTGAAAGATTGTTATGATTTCTGAAAAGCCTGTGACGAAACGTGTTCAGTCTGGTGGCTGTGCGATCCATTGCCAGGATTGTAGTATTAGCCAGCTCTGTATTCCGTTTACTTTGAATGAATCTGAACTCGATCAACTTGATCAGATCATTGAGAGAAAAAAGCCTATTCAAAAAGGCCAAGAGTTATTTAAAGCCGGTGACGAGCTTAAATCTCTATATGCTATTCGCTCTGGAACGATCAAGAGCTACACGATTACCGAGCAAGGTGATGAGCAGATTACTGCATTCCACCTAGCGGGCGATCTTGTTGGCTTCGATGCGATTACTGGTGACCAACACCCAAGTTTCGCACAAGCGCTAGAAACTTCTATGGTATGTGAAATCCCATATGAGATTCTTGATGACCTATCAGGAAAAATGCCTAAATTGCGTCAGCAAATTATGCGCCTGATGAGTAACGAGATTAAAGGTGACCAAGAAATGATTCTGCTTCTTTCTAAGAAGAACGCGGAAGAGCGCCTTGCTGCATTCCTTTACAACCTTTCTACTCGCTTCTCTCAACGTGGTTTCAGCCCGCGTGAGTTCCGCCTAACGATGACTCGTGGCGATATTGGTAACTACCTTGGTTTGACTGTTGAAACGATCAGCCGTCTTCTAGGCCGTTTCCAAAAAGCAGACATCTTGAGCGTTAAAGGCAAATATATCACTATCGAAGATCACGATGCGTTGATGGAACTTGCTGGCGTTTCAAAAGAATAGTCTAGATATCAATGATGTAGTTCAATAATGAGCTACATCATGTTTCTCTCTTAAAACCTCTTATATTTCTCTTAATCTCTCCATAACTACGCTACATTATTTATATGTTCGGTCTGAAAAGTAGGCTTAGTTATGAGTATCTATAACAAAATTTTAGTTGTCGCAGACATTAATCACGACGAGCAACCTGCTCTAGTTCGTGCTATCCAACTTGCCAAGAAAAGCACCTCAACAAGCCGCATCACTTTCTTTTTGTCGATATACGACTTTTCGTATGAAATGACATCTATGCTCTCTATCGATGAAAGAGACGCAATGCGCAAAGGCGTAATTCACCAACGCGAAATTTGGATGAATAAAGTCGCAGAACCTTACCTAGATGATTCTATTGAATTTAATGTGCAAGTGGTTTGGCACAACCGTCCGTACGAAGCGATCATTGCCGAGGTATATAGTGGCGAGCACGACATCTTAATCAAAGGCACGCGTAAGCATGATACTTTGGAGTCTGTCATCTTCACTCCAACCGATTGGCACCTGTTGAGAAAGTGCCCTAGCCCAGTGCTATTGGTTAAAAACGATTTCTGGCCAGATCACGCGAAGATTTTTGCTTCAGTTCATGTCGGTTCTGAAACAGAAGCTCATTTAGAGCTTAACGATACGATGGTCGACAGATTACTAGAGATCACAGGTCGTTTGGATGCTGAACCTTTCTTGGTGAATGCCTACCCTGTGACACCTGCGAATATCACCATTGAACTGCCAGAGTTTGATCCAACGTCTTATACCGATGCGGTTCGTGGTCATCACTTAACAGCAATGAAAGCATTGCGCCAGAAGCACGGTATGTGTGAAGAACAAACTGTGGTTGAGCAAGGCTTGCCTGAAGATGTTATTCCTCGCGTCGCTTCTGAAAATAACGCTGCGATGGTGATTCTGGGTACAACGGGTCGTACTGGCTTGTCTGCCGTGTTTATTGGTAATACCGCGGAACATGTTATCGACAAGATTAACTGTGATGTGTTGGCTCTTAAACCGTCTGGTTACGTGAGCCCATTAGATCCTAACCTTTCGAAAGGTTAAGTCAGGGAAAAGTTTAACTTATAAAAAAACGCCTCAAGCATTGCTTGAGGCGTTTTTGTTTATCTAGAGCAACGCCATTTCAAATACTGAATGGCTAACGTCATCTTGATCGAGTCAAATGGCTAAACGTTGGTCACGTCGATGAACATTGACTCATCAATGTTTGAAGATGAAACTTCAGCTTCTTCGAATTCGTACGCTTTGCGGTCTTCACTACGATCTAGTGGAAGGTTTACGAAATCAAACAGCTCGCGGTCAGCCAGTTGGCTTGGGCTTACGTTCTGGATTGACTTGAAGATCTTCTCAACACGACCTGGCGTTTTCTTATCCCAATCAATTAGCATCGCTTTAATGTTCTGACGCTGTAGATTCTCTTGAGAGCCACATAGGTTACAAGGAATGATTGGGAACTCTTTGTGCTCAGCGTATTTGATTAGGTCCGTTTCACGGCAGTAAGTCAGTGGGCGAATAACAACGTTACGACCATCATCTGAACGAAGCTTTGGTGGCATAGCCTTTAAGCGCGCACCGTGGAACATGTTTAGGAACATGGTCTCAACGATGTCGTCTAGGTGGTGCCCCAGTGCGATCTTCGTTGCACCAATCTTCTCTGCGAATGAGTACAAAGTACCACGACGAAGACGAGAACATAGGCCACACGTTGTTTTGCCTTCTGGCACTTTCTCTTTAACCACTGAATACGTGTCTTTATCTACGATGTAGTAAGGAATGTTCAGTGTTTCAAAGTACTCAGGAAGAATGTGTTCAGGGAACCCAGGTTGTTTTTGATCTAGGTTTACTGCCACAACATCAAATTTGATCGGTGCTGCTTCACGTAAACGTAGCAAAATGTCTAGCATCGCAAATGAATCTTTACCGCCACTAATACATGCCATTACTACGTCATTCTCTTCGATCATGTTGTAGTCGATGATGGCATTTCCAACATTTCTTCTCAGACGTTTCTGAAGTTTGTTGAATTCAAGTGTTTCTTTTCTATTATCGTTTTGGTTCATTGCGACTCTCACACCGTCGTATTACCGACTGTAGATTGCTAGTGGGACTGTTTTAGGGCGTGGATTATACGGATTTTTATTTAATGTTGAAATAGTAACGGCAGGATAAACAAGCTGAGTAATAGAAAGATTCTGCTTTTATTGTTCGATAAGCTCCCTAGCTGGTAGAGAAACGCGGCTTCACATGCTCTCGGTTGGTATCGCAGATAAAGAAAAGCAGCCTGATCTAATTCGATCAGGCTGCTTTAAGATATGTCACAAAAGCTTAGAGGAATGATTCCGTTAACAATTATTCCATTAAAAACTATTGCGCGGGAATGTACGGCAATACGCGAACTGTTGGTTCTGGTAACGTGATGCTGTCACTTCCATTCAGTTCTTCTAAGGTGAATTTCGCTCGCCCTTCTTTGATTGGTAGTTGCTTACCATTTGAAAGCTCGATGTTACCTTCCAGCTTATTAGCGAACTCTAGCGTTAACCCTTGGATATCTGGTGTGAACCAACCAGAGAACATACCGCTGACGTCTTCAAGCATCGCCTGCATCTGTGGCAATAGGTTTTCTACCTGTGCAACTTCTACTGTGCCAGCTAAAGGCTCTTGAGTCATCACAACCAAAGAGTACGCACACTCTTGTTCTTGTGTTTGTACAAAGATAAGAGGATTCGCCGAGCGTAGGTTTTGATCTACCGGTAGAAGTAATTCATTGGCTGGAGAGACTTTTAGCTCTTCGTAGTGCTCTTCTTTTTCCATCCAAGCTTTGCTGATGTGACAGGTTTGCTGAGCTTGTTGATCAACAAAGAAGACCGCAACTTTGACATCATCATGCCCTTCTTTGGTGTTGTTTTTCAGCTGAGTATAAAGCTTAGAATACGTGAACATGTACTCTTGCGCTGAAGCAGGAAGAGAAACCCCAAGGCTTAATGAGGCTAATAAAGCGAGTGCTGTCTTTTTCATTATTATAATCTTGTCGAAGTTGAGCGTTTATAAATAGAAAGAGCAGCCAATGAGCTGCTCTTTTTGTGACATTACTTGGTATAAGCCGACTATCGACGGCAACCAAGTTGGTATCAAAATGAGTTACTTTTTCCAGTATACCTCGTTGTGACGGATCATAGCTTGTAAATCAGTCACATAGTCGGAACCTCGCTCAGAATATTTTAACAAGCCATTGGTGAGCTCTGTCGCCGTTGCAGTTGTTAAAAGATCATCACCTTGTGCAGCAAGTTCTGCACGAATCGCTCTTAGATCGGCGTAAGCACGATTACGATTAAGGTTCATGAAGTAACGATGTACGGATTCTTGGCTTGAAGAGAATGTGGCGACTTCATGCGAGCTACCTTCGTTACGTTGTAGCGGAACAAGGCCACAACCTTTGGTGTAACACCAGTGTCCGAAATAGTTGTTGGCTTTAGTAGCGAAACGTGACGTCCCCCAAGCTGACTCATTCGCAGCTTGTGTCAGTACAAGCGCTTCTGGCAGCACATTCACGCGGTTAAGCATCTCTGTTAGCCATGCCTGATCCAAACCTTCACTAGGTACTGGCAGGCTGTACAACTTCCCTAACCTTTTCGCATAAGACGCGTCTTCAGAATCAATATTGCTTAAACCAGACTCAGAGAGCTTAGATAAAAACGCGCGCTCTTTGGTGATACGCTTGTTTTCAATATTGATGCTTGGACGTAGGAACGAAAAGAACGTGTCCTTTTTCTCATTCACATCTTCGATGGCCGCAAAATTCGGTGTGTTTGAAGAAACCGTCAAGTCACCAAACTGGTCAGCTGAATTGGAGCTCTGCTCTGTCGTACGTCGACGCTCTTCTTCTTGGTAAATATAAGGACCAATCAGTGAAATAGAGCCAACAATAGCCAGTGCCGTCACTTTAAGCGCAAGTGATTTGCTTGTGCTTGCCTGTGTGTCTTTATGCATCGAACACCTGTGGGTTTTTGTTATTGTCGTCGTAATTGCTGTCGTTGTTATCGTCATCGCTCTTTGGACGGTCTGAAGCAATCAGTTTCAACTTGATGCCAAACATTTCACGGTAAAGGATACCTTTCACGTGGAAGAAGAACGGAAGAACGAAGATTAAGCCAATGCCGTACATCATCGCAGCCACGATGAACATCAACATAACCATCAGGTAAATAGACGCGACTACGAAGATCTTCTTGTTTACCGCTCTTAATGAAAGCAGCAGCGATTGCATTGGTGGCACTTTCTTATCACAAATCAGCAGAATCGAATGGCTGAACGCAAGTGAGAAGTAGATCGACAAGAATGGCAGAATCATACCTGCGATGCCTTGAAGCATTAGGCTAAACAAAGTCACCAGAATAACCGGAACCGTAAACTGCAAACCTTTACCGATGTGGCGTACTTTGGTTTGTAGGCCAGCGGCGTGGCTCATTGCCATTAAACAGATACCGGCATAGATAGGCGCGCTGATCACTTCATAGCTAAAGTTCGCAATAAAAATCGACTCAACGATTTGTGGCGTGAACGACTCTGGGTCGATAACCGCATCCAAGATAACCGCAGGATCACCAAGCTGTAGCTTTAGTGCGATATAAAAGATAGCGAGCTGCACAAACATCAAAGCAATAATCGCAGGGGAAAACGAAAGAAAGTGACTTATCGTATGTTTCCAAGCTTCTTGGAATACAGCCGTTGCTTTGAGCTCATAATCGCCAGAAAGTGCACGGTTGATACTACCGCCCAAATTAAAATCTTTTTCGATGTCGTTGTTCATATTGATACCTAGGTGTGCCGATTAAGCGAAGCCACCTAACTTATTGATAAAAAATTACCTTCATTATACTCATATGTCGGATACAAACTAAAATATGAATCTGTAACAAGGCTTGCTTTTGCGTCTTAATGGTTAATAATTAGACACTTGTTAGGGTGTAAACCCAGTAAATAACAGTATGGTAAAGGATGTTTACTTTTACCTGCGAAATTTTTTATCTTCGAAAGGTAAAAAATGCTTTGAATTCACGTTTTTGGTGATTATGATGCGCGCCTTAAAGGTGTATAGCAACAGGTCTCAAATAGAACCAAGGTGGAGAAAAACAGACGTTGAACGCTAAAAAATCAGTAGGAAAGCCAGTAGTGCAGCTAACTGGCATCAGTAAAAGTTTCGATGGTAAGGAAGTCATCGGCAATCTGGATTTAAACGTAAATCATGGTGAGTTTCTCACGATTTTAGGCCCATCAGGTTGTGGTAAAACAACCGTGCTAAGAATGATTGCGGGTTTTGAAACGGCAGATAGTGGTCAAATACTATTAGCTGAACAAAACGTAACCCAAGTTCCTGCTGAACAAAGGCATGTAAACACTGTATTCCAAAGCTATGCCCTATTCCCGCATATGACCGTTTTCGACAATGTGGCATTTGGCTTACGCATGCAAAAAGTTCCAAACAGCGAGATTGAACCTCGTGTAATGGATGCTTTGAAAATGGTGCGCCTAGAACAAATGGCACAACGAAAGCCACACCAGCTATCTGGTGGTCAACAGCAACGTATCGCAATCGCTCGTGCTGTCGTTAATAAGCCTAAAGTTCTTTTGTTGGATGAATCTCTATCTGCTCTGGATTACAAACTACGTAAACAGATGCAAATCGAGCTGAAACAATTACAACGCCAACTTGGTATCACGTTCATTTTTGTAACGCATGACCAAGAAGAAGCGCTGTCTATGTCTGATCGTATTATTGTTATGCGTGATGGCGTGATTGAACAAGACGGAACGCCAAGAGAGATCTACGAAGAGCCTAAGAACCTATTTGTAGCGCGTTTCATTGGTGAAATTAACGTATTCGAAGCGACAGCGAAATCTCGTCAAGATGAAAAACGCATTGTTGCGACAATCGAAGGTGAAGAGTCCATTATCTATCACGATAAAGACGTAACACCGGGTCAAAAACTGCAAGTATTGCTTCGCCCTGAAGATCTTCGTATCGAAGAAATTAAAGAGTCTGAGCAACGCGGTATTGTTGGCCACATTGTCGAGCGAACCTATAAAGGCATGACATTAGATTCAGTCGTAGAACTTGAATCTGGTATGCGTGTCATGGTTAGCGAATTCTTCAACGAAGATGACCCTGATGTTGATCACTCACTGGGCCAAAAAGTTGCAGTAACTTGGGTTGAGAGCTGGGAAGTGGTATTAGAAGATGAGCAAGAAGTTTAATTTACAAAACGCAATTGTTGTTTTAATCACAGGTTGGTTAGTGCTGTTCGTGATGATTCCAAACATCATGATCATCGGTACTAGCTTCTTAACTCGTGATGAAGCGAACTTGATCGAGATGACCTTCACTCTCGATAACTACGTGCGTTTGGCTGACCCGCTGTATTTTAAAGTGTTGATGCACTCTTTCTATATGGCAATTGTCGCAACCCTACTTTGTTTAATCATTGGTTACCCGTTCGCTTACATCGTGGCAAAAATGCCGGCGAAGTGGCGTCCAATCATGTTGTTCCTAGTGATAGTGCCATTCTGGACTAACTCTTTGATTCGTACATACGGATTGAAAATTGTACTGGGTACCCAAGGTGTCTTGAACAAAAGTTTGTTAGCGCTCGATATCATTGATAAACCGCTACGTATCATGTACTCAGAAACCGCAGTAATGATCGGTTTAGTGTACATCCTACTTCCGTTTATGATTCTGCCGCTGTATTCAGCGATTGAAAAACTGGACGATACGTACTTAGAAGCGGCTAAAGATTTAGGTGCGAACAAACTGCAAACGCTATTGAAAGTTGTACTGCCACTAACAATGCCGGGCATTATTGGCGGCTGTTTATTAGTACTACTGCCAGCGTTAGGTATGTTCTACATCTCTGACCTATTAGGCGGAGCCAAGAACCTATTGATTGGTAACGTGATTAAGAGCCAGGTGCTCAACGCTCGAGACTGGCCGTTTGGTGCAGCGACGAGTATCGCACTGACCATGGCAATGGCTGTGATGCTGTATGCCTACTACCGAGCAGGTAAGCTATTGAACAAGAAAGTGGAGCTAGACTAATGGGTCGCACAGTTAAGTTCAGCTTTATGGCGCTGGTATACGCCTTTCTATACCTACCTATTATCGTATTGATCGCTAACTCGTTTAATGCCAATAAGTTTGGTATGAAATGGGGTGGTTTCACCACTAAATGGTATGACGCGCTTATTAACAACGACAGCCTAATGCAGGCTGCGTGGCACTCGATCAACGTAGCGGTGTTCTCTGCAACAGCCGCAACGATTGTCGGGAGCCTTACAGCAGTAGCCCTATTCCGTTACCAATTCAAAGGTAAAGGCATCGTAAATGGCATGCTGTTCATCGTAATGATGTCTCCTGATATCGTAATGGCGATTTCGCTTCTTGCGCTATTCTTGGTAATGGGTGTTCAACTGGGGTTCTTTACCCTACTTGCTGCTCACATTACCTTCTGTCTACCGTTCGTTGTAGTAACAGTATACAGTCGCTTGAATGGCTTTGATGTGAAGATGCTAGAAGCCGCAAAAGACTTAGGTGCAAGTGAATGGACGATTCTAAAGCAGATCATTCTACCTCTTGCTAAGCCAGCGGTTGCTGCGGGTTGGTTATTGAGCTTCACTCTGTCTTTGGACGATGTGATCATCAGCTCTTTCGTAACCGGCCCAACGTATGAAATCTTACCACTGAAGATTTACTCAATGGTTAAAGTGGGTATCTCTCCTGAGGTAAACGCCCTAGCAACAGTGATGTTAGTGGTGTCGTTAATACTGGTGATCATTTCTCAGTTATTAGCGAGAGAAAAAATCAAGTAAGTCTCCTACTCTATATAGAGACTGGCTTGATTAAGAAGTTAAGAGACTTCAAGTTCTAAAAAGTGTTAATCATAAACAGAATGGTAAATTGCCATTCTGTTTTTCTATCTACTGCCTTCGGGCAACGTTTAGTTTGGAGCTAACGTCAATGAAAAAATGGGCTACTCTATTAGCTGGTAGTGCATGTGCGCTTTCAATGTTATCTGCACCATCATTTGCAAAAGATAACAAAGAATTGGTATTCATGAACTGGGGACCTTACATCAACAGTGAGATTCTAGAACAGTTCACTGATGAAACTGGTATCAAGGTTATCTACTCGACTTACGAATCGAACGAAACCCTGTACGCAAAGCTAAAAACACACAACAAAGGCTATGACCTAGTTGTGCCGTCGACTTACTTCGTATCTAAGATGCGTGACGAAGGTATGCTACAAAAGATCGACAAAACTAAGCTGAACAACTTCAAGAATCTAGATACTAACTACCTAGATAAGCCGTACGACCCAAGCAACGACTACTCTATTCCACACGTAGTTGCGATCACAGGTCTTGCTGTTAACACTGACATGTTCGATCCAGAAGATTTCCAAAGCTGGGCTGACCTATGGAAGCCTGAGCTTGAAGGTCAACTGATGATGATGGACGACACTCGTGAAGTGTTCCACATCGCACTGCGTAAGTTAGGTTACTCAGGTAACACAACCAACGAGAAAGAGATCGACGAAGCTTACGCTGAACTACAAAAGCTTATGCCAAACGTTCTAGTATTTAACTCAGACAACCCAGGCGCGCCTTACATGTCTGGTGAAGTGGGTCTTGGTATGCTGTGGAACGGTTCTGCTGCTGCAGCGCAAAACGAAGGTCTACCAATCAAACTGGTTTTCCCTAAAGAAGGCGGTATCGGTTGGGTTGATAACTTTGCGATTAGCTCTGGTGCGGTAAACGTAGAAGCAGCTCATAAGATGATCGATTTCCTACTTCGCCCTGAAATTGCTGAGCAAATTTCTCGTGACACAGGCTACCTAACGGCCGTTAAAGCGTCTAACGAGAAGTTCAAAGATAGCCCTGCGCTATTCCCATCGCAAGAAGACCTTGATCGTGTTGAATGGCAAGCTGCGGTTGGCGATAAGACAGTGAAGTACGAAGATTACTTCATGAAACTTAAAGCAGGTCAGTAATTTAGCTTATTATCTCATGGCAACTAAGTAACTGGTTTACTTAATAAGCCGATATAGAAAATCAATAAGTTAAAAATAAGAATATCAATGAATAGGCAGCTTAGGCTGCCTATTTTATTATATCGCTGCTATAATATAGCGCGATTTTTCGAAATCCTTTTACCTTGGGTTCACTACCCAGCTCCAAATCAAACAAATGAACGGAACAGTAATGAAAAAAACACTGTATACCGGCGCATTGTGTGCTGCTACTTTACTTTCTACACCCTCTTTCGCAGCTGACCAAGAACTGTATTTTTACAACTGGTCTGAATATATTCCAAATGAAGTACTAGAAGACTTCACAGAAGAGACTGGCATCAAAGTCTTCTACTCAACTTACGAGTCTAACGAAAGCATGTACGCTAAGTTAAAAACTCAAGGTACGGGTTACGACTTAGTGGTTCCTTCTACTTACTTCGTTTCTAAGATGCGTAAAGAAGGCATGCTTCAAGAGCTTGATAAAACCAAGCTAAGCCACTTTGCAGATTTGGATCCAAATTACTTAGATAAGCCATTTGACCCAAATAACAACTACTCAATCCCATACATTTGGGGTGCGACGGGTATTGGTATCAACTCTGACATGCTAGACAAGTCTTCAGTTAAAAACTGGGGCGATCTGTGGGATACGCAGTGGGAAGGTCAATTGATGATGATGGATGACTCTCGTGAGGTTTTCCATATCGCTCTATCTAAACTGGGCTACTCTCCAAACACGACTAACCCTGAAGAAATCAAAGAAGCCTATGAAGAACTTCGTAAGCTAATGCCAAACGTATTGGTATTTAACTCAGATTTCCCAGCGAACCCTTACCTAGCGGGTGAAGTGTCTCTTGGTATGCTTTGGAATGGCTCTGCTTACATGGCACGCCAAGAAGGCGCAACGATTGACATTATCTGGCCAGAAAAAGGCGCTATCTTCTGGATGGACAGCCTAGCAATTCCAGCAGGTGCAAAGAACACTGAAGCGGCTCATAAGATGATCGACTTCCTTCTTCGCCCAGAGAACGCTGCGAAAATTGCTCTAGAGATCGGTTACCCGACACCAGTTAAAACCGCTTACCCTCTTCTTCCTAAAGAATTTGCTGAAGACAAGAACGTTTTCCCACCACAATCAGTGATGGATAACGGTGTTTGGCAAGACGAAGTTGGTGAAGCGAGTGTCATTTATGACGAGTACTTCCAAAAACTTAAAGTAAACAACTAGGTTCTTGCTAATAAGTTAATTAAAGCGGCGTAAGCCGCTTTATTTTTATCTACACTTTATATAGGATTAATTTAAACCGTATAAAGTTCGATTTAATATGCCTGCAAACCCTATTTTATTGATTGTGACTCTGATGCTCGTGGCGTCATTCTTGATGCTTGGTCTGAGCACATTCATTCACATAGATTCTAATTACGACCTGTTCTTCGAAACGAATACGCTCGTGATTACCATGTACATCTATTACGTTGCTCGTCACGCTATTCGCCCTCATAAAATCCTTCGCTGCGGCGCTCTACTGCTTATTTTCAACCTCTTTTATGATGTAACGACAGAGCTCAAATATCTTGATGAGTGGGCAGATAGAAACGAATTACTCGATACATTTCTTGAAGATGGTTCATTGCAGATCGCCTTCCTACTTATCGCTTACGGTATTACTGAACTGACAACCAAATTGAAAGATCAGGGCAAGCAAGATGAGCTAACAGGCCTATACAATCGCAAGAAGTTCGACGCGATCCAGCTTAAGGAGTTCGAGCTAATTTACTTTGATTTGGATGGATTAAAGCAGGTCAATGACCGCAAAGGGCATCAAGTTGGCGATCTGATGATCGTTCGTTTCTCTCAAGCGCTCAGTCAAGCTGCACTTGAAGATGAAATGGTCTTTAGGGTTGGAGGCGATGAGTTTGTTGCGACAGCCCAACTTGGCCGTGGAGGCGAGTTTGTTACTCAACTTACTAACCTACTGCATGGAGAAAACATCAGTTTCTCTTACGGAATTGAAGTGACCAATCAAGATAACTTCAAACAGGCGCTTATTGAGTCCGATAAGGCAATGTACGAGATGAAGAAAGCCCAACGAACTTAATTGAATCTTGCTTTAATGACCGCTCCTGACTTATGACACTTGCGAAAGCGTAAGTAGAAACAAAAAAGCAAACATACATGTGACTATAAGGTTCTTAAAGCCGATGTACATTTGCCATTGATAACGGATTAGGAAGTATTAAGCCGTTAGAGAGCCCTTCTCTGAACATAACAGCTCGCCAACCAGTTTAGGCACCTCGATACTCGCCTTGCCATAACGCTTCTCTTCAAATTCACTTTCAACCGCACTAGGTTCGAGGTTTATCTCGATGGTATGCGCACCATGCATTTTCGCATCATGAACAAAGCCTGCCGCTGGATAAACAACCCCTGAAGTTCCGATAGAGATAAACAGATCTGCTTCTTCGAGTGCTGAATAGATGTCACCCATTCGTAATGGCATTTCGCCAAACCACACAATATGAGGGCGCATTTGAGCTGGAATTTGACAGCAGTGACAAAGTTCACCTGTTTCGATGTCACCTTTATGTTCGATAACTTGATTGGATTCACTGCAACGTGCTTTTAAAAGTTCACCATGCATGTGAATAATGTTGTTGCTACCGCCTCTCTCGTGCAGGTTGTCGATGTTCTGAGTGATGATTGTTACTTTGCCATCAAGTTTGTCTTCGAGCTCACCTAGCGCCTTATGGGCCGAATTTGGTTGAATGGTCTCACCTTGTAAGCCATGGCGACGCTTGTTATAGAATGCTTGAACCAAGTCGGGATCTTTTGCAAACCCCTCTGGAGTAGCGACATCTTCGATTTTATGGTTTTCCCATAGCCCGTCTTGTGCTCGGAATGTTTGTATCCCCGACTCCGCAGAGATGCCAGCGCCAGTAAGAATTACGATATTTCGATATGGGAAATGCATACAACGTCCTTTTCAATATGTCACTTTGTAACAGCTTAGCACTGTTCAAATTCCAACAATAGTTTTAGGGATTAGACCATAGTCTTAGGCAACTGAATTCATTGGCTATTTGTGACATAACTCGCTTGATGGGTGCTGCCGTTGTTACGCAAACTCTCCGTTTTGCTTTTCACCGAACCAAAAAAGCGACCGAAGCCGCTTAGTTCTGTTTAACTGATGCCTACTTGATGAGCCTAAACCCATCAAAGTGAACGACGTTAGTCTTCGTTGATAGACGAGATCTTATGGATTGAAAGATCCGCGCCGTTGAATTCGTCTTCTTCACTTAAACGCAGGCCTGTTAGTTTGCTCAACACACCATAAACAATCATTGCGCCAATCAATGCCACAGCAATACCCGCTAGTGTACCGACAACTTGAGAAGCAAAGCTCACGCCCCCTAGCCCCCAGAATGTCTGCGAACCGAAGATACCTGCTGCAATGCCACCCCAAGCACCACATACGCCGTGTAGAGGCCACACACCCAGTACATCATCAATCTGTGTTTTGTTTTGCATGTAAGTAAATAGGTAAACAAATAGCGCGCCTGCCACGCCGCCCGTCACCAAAGCGCCAAGTGGGTGCATCAAATCTGAGCCCGCACAGATAGCGACGAGACCAGCCAAAGGACCATTGTGGATGAAGCCTGGGTCATTTTTACCTGCAATTAGAGCCGCAAGAATACCGCCAACCATTGCCATGAGTGAGTTCATCGCCACCAAGCCGCTGATACCATTGATCGCTTGAGCTGACATCACGTTAAAGCCAAACCAACCCACACATAAGATCCAAGAGCCTAGTGCTAAGAATGGGATATTCGATGGTGCAAAGTTGGTGTGTTTACCCGCACGGATTCGACCTTTACGCATCCCTAGGAAGTAAACCGCAACCAAAGCAATCCAACCACCTACGCCGTGAACCACTACAGAGCCTGCGAAGTCATGGAACCCATAACCAAACTGGCCTTCTAGCCAATCTTGGAATCCAAAGTTGCCGTTCCAAATGATGCCTTCAAAAAATGGATAGATGAAACCAACCGTAAACAGTGTCGCAATCAAAATTGGGTAGAAACGTGCACGCTCTGCGATACCGCCTGAAACGATCGCTGGGATTGCCGCTGCGAATGTCATAAGGAAGAAGAACTTCACCAGCTCATATCCGTTGCCTTGCGACAGTGTTTCTGCGTCTGCAAAAAAGTGTGCACCGTAAGCAACCCAGTAACCGATAAAGAAGTAAGCAATGGCGGAGACACCAAAATCCGACAGGATCTTAACGAGCGCGTTTACTTGGTTCTTCTTTCGAACGGTACCGACTTCTAGAAATGCAAAGCCAGCGTGCATCAAGAAAACCATGATGGCACCGAGTAATAGGAATAAAGTATCTGAACTTTGGGTAAGGGTTTGTACTGCACTATGAACTTGAGTCACCGTTTCACTCATTAAAGCATTCTCCTTCGCTTTATCTGATTTGCACTGATATCGTGCGATTCAATGTTGTAATTAATTAAAGACTCAACAGTGAACGCAAGATGCGTTCCAAGTGTGTGGTGTAATTTTCGTGCAACAGTTTTTACTTGTAACTTGCTGATTAATTGATAATAAATTTATCGGTGCACTTTCTTGGTTCTTAATAAGCGTGAAAATGGAAACAAGAATTGCACCAATTAAGGGAGTTGCACCATATTGAAGCGGTCAATACCATGCTTCATTAAGTTTCGTTGCTGATTAGAAACAAAAAGCCCAATGACCGAAATCATTGGGCTTTCAAAAGGACTATTGTGCTAGATAATTCGCTATCTAGTGAGTCTATGCTCGACTACAAGTTTGGACCTGTTGTCGGGTTTTGCGGTAGGTTTTGACTTAAACGCTGCATACCTTGATACATACGAATAAACCAAACCACAATCGCAACACCACCAAACAACATGCCTACATACGGGATGTAGTAAGCGATGTCATCGATAATGTGGTTTTGATACCAGTAATCGTTAACACCGATCAACACGCCATTAGAGGTTGCTACGGTCACGATAAGCACAACAAAGAACGTCAGGTTCAAGAAGAACGAGCGAATCAAGCCGTAGTAATGGGTATCCACTACTTCGCCGTCTTCACCTTTATCTAAACGATAGCCTGCGTAGATGATGGCAATTACACCAGAGAGAAGACAAGTAAATGGTGTAAAGCAGCTTAGGATGTAAGCAACCCAAATACCTTTATGAGGTTTGTTCATTCTTATTCACCCCTTCACTTTTCTCTGTTGCTGCGTTAGCGCTTTGTTCAACGCCGTTTTTCTCTTGTTCCATCACTTCATTGTACCAAAGGTCATGGTGCTCTTTTGCCCAAGTTTCATCAACTTCGCCTGTTACCATGCCTTCTAGTGCACCTTCCATACCGAACAAGCCGATGTAGATGTGGAACACAAAACCACAGATAAGGATCAAAGCAGCCAACATGTGGACTAGGTTTGAAAGCTCCATATCTCGACGGGTTTGACCGAAGATTGGGAAGTCTAAAACCAAACCACTGATCGCAGCGACACTACCCATAACAATCAATAGCCAGAACAGTGCTTTCTCACCCGCGTTCGAAAACTCAGCAGATGGATGAGAACCTTTATGTTTCCCTACCATGCCGCCCAGTTTCATGAACCACTGGATATCGACCATCTTGAAGATAGACTTACGCCACCACTTGATAAGAACAGCCATCAACAGCACATAGAAAATTGGGCCGATGTAGTTATGGTATTGCTTAGCCAGTAGAACGATGAAGCCCCAAAGGTCCGTTGGAATGTACGGCTTCAAGAAGTGCTTACCGTAAACCAACATCAAACCACTGAATGCCAGTGTTAAGAAGGTAAACGCCATACTCCAGTGTAAGGCACGGTCTAGTCGAGACCAACGTTTGATTTTACGACCAGTTCTTGGCGCGCTCAGCATTAGCGGGCCAATCACAACGTACATCAAAGTCACGAAAGCAATACTGCCAAAGATCGCGACAGCACCGGCTGGTGACATCCACTTCTCTTTCAATATGTACCACGTTTGACCCGGAGTACTGATCAACACACCGTGCTCAGCTGATTGAGATGTGGTGTAACCTTCCTCACCATTTCTTACTTGTCGCCAAAAATCAGCGCCAGCAAGTTGTGTGATTTCTCGTTGAGCAGAGCTCGATTGAGTTTGTGATGAGTTCGTCTCAGATGCATGACTCATAGGAGAAAGCATTGTTAGTGCTGCCAACATCGGCAGCACAACAAGGAAGAGACGCTTAAACATTGTAAGCATATGTCTCTCCTACTTAGCTCTTAGTCGCATCGTAAGAAAGGTCGTTGCCGTCTGTCCAACCTGCACCTTTCGCACCACGTTCAACAACACGCTGACGGAAAACATCAGAAACTTTCTCTGCGTCACCCGCTAGCAGTGCTTTGGTTGAACATAAAGAAGCACACATAGGTAGTTTGCCTTCAGCAATACGGTTCGCTCCGTACTTCTGACGCTCTTCAACAGAACCTGGCTCTGTTTCAGGGCCACCTGCACAGAATGTACATTTGTCCATCTTACCGCGCTCACCAAATGCTTCCTGTTTAGGGAATTGAGGTGCGCCAAACGGACAAGCAAACAAGCAGTAACCACAACCAATACATAGGTCTTTATTGTGAAGTACGATGCCGTCTTCTGTATGTTCAAAACAGTCTGCAGGACAAACTGCCATACAAGGTGCATCAGTACAGTGCATACACGCTACTGAGATAGAGTTTTCACCCGGTTCACCGTCGTTTAGTGTTACAACGCGGCGACGCTGAATACCCCATTCCAGAGCATCATCATTTTCATTCTTACATGCAGTGACACAACCGTTACATTCGATACAACGCTTGGTGTCACAAAGAAATTTCATTCTAGCCATTTTAAGACTCCTTACGCTTTACGAATATTACAAAGGGTTACTTTCGTTTCCTGCATCAACGTGACAGGGTCGTAACCGTATGTGGTTGCTGTGTTAGCAGCTTCACCAATAACGTAAGGATCAGTGCCTTTTGGATACTTAGAACGCAAATCTTCGCCTTCGAACTTACCACCGAAGTGGAATGGGATGAACGCCAGACCCGGTTTCACACGACGTGTTACCATCGCTTTCACCTTAATTCGGCCCTTCTCAGCACCTTCAACCCAAACGTCATCGCCATCTTTAAAGCCAATGTCGTTTGCATCTTTCGGGTTCACTTCAACAAACATCTCTTGTTGTAGTTCTGCTAGCCAAGGGTTAGAACGAGTTTCTTCACCACCACCTTCGTATTCAACCAGACGACCGGAAGTAAGAATAATCGGGTATTCACCAGACTTGTCTTGCTCTTGGATTGACTTGTACAACGTAGGAACACGGAAGATTGCTTCCTTGTCATCCCATGTTGGGTAGTCAGCAACTAGGTCACGACGCGGTGTGTAAAGTGGTTCACGGTGCAGTGGTACGCGGTCTGGGAATGTCCAAACGATCGCACGCGCTTTCGCGTTACCAAAAGGAATACAACCGTGCTTGATAGCCACGCGTTGAATGCCGCCAGAAACGTCAGTCTTCCAGTTTTTACCTTCAGCAGAGGCTTTCTCTTCTGCTGTTAGGTCATCCCACCAACCCAGTTGTTTCAGTAGTTTGTCACTGAACTCAGGGTAGCCATCTTTGATTTCGCTGCCTTTTGAGTAGCTGTCTTCCGCCAATAGGCTTTGACCTTCAAATTCCACACCGAAACGAGTACGGAAGTTACCACCACCTTCAGCGACAGTCTTAGACGTATCGTAAAGGATATGCGTACCCGGGTGTTTCATCTCTGGGTTGCCCCAACATGGCCAAGGAAGACCGTAAGTCTCGCCATTCGCTGGGCCGCCTTCTGCAGCAAGTGTGGTTTTGTGGAATGTGTGCCAGTTTTGTTGGTGTTCTTTCAAACGCTCTGGACTTTGACCTGTGTAACCGATCGTCCACATACCTTTGTTGAATTCACGTGTGATGTCTTCAATCAATGGTTGGTTGTTCTCAACACGGATGTTTTTGAACAGCTGATCAGAGAAACCAAGCTTCTTAGAAAGAAGGTACATGATTTCGTGGTCAGGCTTAGATTCGAACAGAGGATCAACAACCTTGTCACGCCACTGTAGCGAACGGTTTGATGCCGTTACACTGCCGTAGGTTTCAAACTGAGTAGTAGCTGGAAGCAAGTAAACGCCATCAGTACGATCGTTCATTACTGCCGCGACTGTTGGGTATGGGTCAACGATAACCATCATATCCAGCTTTTGCATCGCCTTCTTCATTTCTGGACCACGAGTCTGAGAGTTCACCGCGTGACCCCAGTAGAACATGGCACGGATGTTTTCGCGCTGACGAATCTTGTCTTTGTCTTCAAGCACGCCATCAACCCAACGAGAGACAGGAATACCTGCACTGTTCATTGGTTTTTGACCGCCGTATGCGTTGTCGTCGAAACGACCTTTGATCCAGTCAAAGTCTACGTCCCAAACTTTCGACCAGTGGCGCCATGAGCCTTCAGACAAGCCGTAGTAACCTGGAAGAGTGTCTGACAGTACGCCAAGGTCAGTTGCGCCTTGTACGTTATCGTGACCACGGAAAATGTTTGCACCGCCAC
Organism: Vibrio sp. 10N.247.311.51; assembly: GCF_041467855.1. Lineage (NCBI taxonomy): Bacteria > Pseudomonadati > Pseudomonadota > Gammaproteobacteria > Vibrionales > Vibrionaceae > Vibrio > Vibrio sp. 10N.247.311.51. The sequence continues at coordinate 94,297 of NZ_JBFSVK010000006.1, forward strand.
CTGACTTACCGATGTTACCTAGCGCAAGCTCAAGTACACAGTAAGCACGTGTGTTGTTGTTACCAGTCGTGTGCTGAGTACCACCCATACACCAAACGATACAACCCGGACGGTTTTCAGAAAGCAGTTTTGCTGTGTGGTAAACGTCTTCTTCGCTTACGCCAGTAACGCGCTCAACTTCAGCTGGGCTCCACTTCGCAACTTCTTCACGGATCTCGTCCATGCCGAATACACGTTGGCGGATGAATTCTTGGTCTTCCCATTTGTTAGCAAAGACATGCCATAACACGCCCCAGATAAACGCAACGTCTGAACCTGGGCGAAGAGAAACATAGTGATCAGATTTCGCAGCAGTACGCGTACGACGAGGATCCGCAACAACGATCTTACAGTTGTTCTTCTCTTTCGCGATTAAGATGTGTTGCATCGCTACTGGGTGAGCTTCTGCAGGGTTCGAACCAATGAACAGCATCGACTTACAGTTGTGCATGTCATTGAACGAGTTTGTCATCGCACCGTAACCCCAAGTGTTTGCAACACCGGCTACTGTGGTTGAGTGACAAATACGCGCTTGGTGGTCAACGTTGTTGGTGCCCCAAAGCGACGCCATCTTACGGAATGCGTAAGCTTGTTCGTTACTGTGTTTTGCACTACCTAGGAAGTAAACCGAATCAGGGCCAGACTCTTTACGAAGTTCTAGCGCTTTGTTACCGATCTCTTCAATCGCTTGTTCCCAAGAAAGCTTCTTCCACTTACCGCCTTCCAGTTTCATTGGGTACTTAAGACGACGTTCACCGTGGCCGTGTTCACGCAGAGCTGCACCTTTCGCACAGTGTCCACCAGCGTTGAATGGGTGATCGAACGCAGGCTCTTGACCTGTCCAAACACCGTTTTGAACTTCAGCGTAAATACCACAACCCACAGAACAGTGAGAACAGATAGTACGTTTCACTTCTGTTTTCGTTTCAGGGTCGACTGATTTAGCCTGCGCCTTTTTCATCATGCCCGGTGCGAATAGACTTGCGCCTACTACCGCGCCACCAGCGGCTAATGAAGTGTTTTTCATGAAGGCACGTCGAGACACACCCAGTTGATTGGTTTCTTTGCTCACACTATCGGAGCGTTTGACAAGTTTCATCCGTTATCTCCTAAAGTGTGTCGTAGTAATCGCGAATGTGTTGCGTTTCACGATAGCCCGTCTTCTTCATGTCTTCTTTCGGCATTTCAACCGTTTCTGAAGCAGTTGCCACTTTCGTTGTACCAGCGACAACGGCACCAGCAACGGCTGCAGTCGTTAAGCCTTTGAGTAAGTCCCTACGGCTTGAGTTTATTTCTTTATTATCTTTCATCATTGCTTCCTTACCTTACGGTAGATCTTTTTGGAGGCTTAATGCCCCTCTATCGATATAATCGCGTACTGCTCGATTACTCGTAATCAGTGACGTTTTTCACATCAATCTTTAATTTATGCTTACTGCTTTTGGTATTAACGCTAAAACGCACTTGCTCTAACGTTAGGAATGCTTCACACAGCTGAGCCGCTGATTTGTAGAAGTTCGCACTTTCTGCACTTTCAAGCTGACGCGTAAAAGAGTTGAACCAAGGACCAAGGTGCTTATTGAAAACGGCTTGTTGAAGTGCTTCTTCTTCACCGTTTAGCATGGCCATTACTTCACACAATGCCGCAATATGATCTTCTGGCTCTTTCACTTGATCGTCACGCTCAATGCCTAAAAGCTCTAAATCATGACGAATCTCTGCCAATGGTTTTTCCATCATGGCGCCAGTTCTATGCCAAGAACCAAATGGAACAATCTCTCCACGGCCAATGCCAATGAACAGGTCTTGATATTCGTCTTCTAATGCTTCGCGATTTGATTCCGTTGCCGCTTGTTGAATCGCAATCCAAGCTTTTTGCATCGCGCTCTCAGACGCTTCAATGTCTAGCATCTTAAGGAAATCAATCACCTCTTCAGAAGGTGCGCTTCGAAATAATGCAGAAAGAACCAAATAGATTTCAGTTCTTAGTGTCTGTTCTTGATCTAAATTTGTTTCCAATGCCAACTCCTAGTATTTCAGTTGTTTCAATGGGTCTTGAGCCATCGAATCAAACATATCTATCACACGGCAGTCTTCACACATCGCAATACGGTTGATTGCTGATTCGTCTGAAAAATGAGAGTGACCGCGTAACTTATTTTGTAACATGTCAATCATAGACTGCGGTGCGAATGGCTTATGACAACGAATACATTCCGCTGCCTTCTCTTCATGAATCACAACGGCCTTCTGACGTTCTTCTTTCACCCAGTTCATACGAGGCGTTAGAGTCAGAACATTTTCAGGACACGCTTTTTCACACAGACCACATTGAATACAGTCTTGTTCTACAAACTTAAGTGATGGAGATGCGCCATCGGTATGAAGAGCACGTGTAGGACAAACAGCCACACAACTCATACACAAAGTACAATCTTTGCTTTCACACGAAACCGTGCCATATGGCGCATTCGAAGGAAGCTCAACGATGTTCTCAACAGGAATGCGAGATGAAGACATAGCATCAAGTGCTGTGAATAGACGTTGACGTTTATTGCCTTGAAGATCGCCAAGTGCAAGATCGAATGAATCAACACAAAGTGTTGGAGGACCTTCACGTAGAGACTCTAAATACAGGATATCGATGGTTTCTTTTGGAACACCGATTTGGTCTAGTAACTCTTGAGCGATCCCTACTTCGTTATTAAGAACACGAATGATGGTTTCTGGCATAAAACGAGAAGCAGCAAACAGAACTTGAGTTGCGCCATTCACTAGCGCTGCAAACCAAGTATCAATACCAATAGAAGGCAGTTCTTCAACAACGATTGGAATCACGTTATCTGGCAATGCTTTTAGCGCCATCACATTGTAGGTTTCATGACGAGAGCTGCAGATAAGTACGATTGGATCCAGACCGCCCGCTTGCTCATAATTCGCTAGCGTACGTTCAATAAACTTTTGTGTATCGTCAGGATTTGGAAGCGCATAGGTAATTGCTTCTGTAGGACAGCTAGTTGCACAAGTACCAACGCCTTGACATAGGTAAGGGTTAATCTCAATCTTGTGGCCTGTCTTATCAGAGCCTTCACTTGAAAGTGCGCCAGCGGGACAAGCATCTACACAACGCTCACAGCCTTTTACGCCACGAGAACTGTGTGCACAAAGGTCAGTGTCTAGACGGAAGAACTTAGGCTTATCAAATGTGCCCATAAGCGTTGGAATCTCTTCCAGTGCTTCAGCCAGTTTTGGATAGCCACGGCCTACAGGGTAATAACCCGGTACAGGTACTTCTTCTGTCATGCAGCTATTCAGACATAGGTCTAAAACAACATCAAAACAATCGTGATTAATCGCGACCTTCGCCAGGTTGCTTGATGTGCCTTTGTTTTCGATCACAACTTCAAACGTGCCAAGGAAACCGGATACTTGAACCGAATTCGCGAAGTACAGTTCTGGGTTTGTGCCCTTTTCGCCATCTGTTGACAATAAGGTTAGGCTCGTCAATTGAGGTAATTGAGCCGCAGCACTTTCAATGATCGCAGTTGGACCAATAACAAGAGTATTACCGCCGCTTTCGTAGCTAACGGTAGGTGGAATCAGATTTGTTAACTCAACTGTATTTTCAAATGCATACAGTCTTGCTTTAGCGTTATTTGAAGTTGCTTGTTCTAATAATTGTTTAAGCATTGCTCAGTTCCATCTTTGGACATGGATAATCTGTTCAACTTTCATTGTAGTAAGCGATAGAGAACTTGCTGAGTAATCCGTTAACAACTAACCCTTTAGCCAGTGTGCCGTTCGCCAGACCATGAACTCGTCTATCTACAAAAAAGTTGATAATGAACGTTATTTAGCAAATGCCATGCCAGTTTAATAAGCCCTATATATCAGTAGTTTAATGATTTATAGCGTTTATTGTGCGTATAAAAAAACCGCTTGGGACATTTTGTCGCAAGCGGCTCATTGAGTGTTTAGTCAAAATGTACCTATTCTTTGTGTGGTATATTTTGTCCCATCTTTTTCAGGTCAGCTTCGTCTGACATTGTAGCGTTATTATCTGATACTGTGTTTTTATACAGTTCTTTTTCTTTTTCTTGTTCGGTTATTTCGGCACTTTCTGACGTTTCAAGTTCACTATCAGACACCTCGAGATCGCTTTCATAATTTTCTAAAACTTCACCTTCGTCTTTATTATCAATGAGTTGTTCTTCTTCTGGCGCAGTTTCTTCTTCCGTATTGTCTTTAACCCAATCACGCAAGGTTTCCGCTACCCCTTCAGAAAGAGACTTAAGATTGCTGTAATCGTCGTCGTAATCATCTAAACCATCACGAATGTTGAACTCTTCTGAGAGGAATAATTTACGCAATGCCGCTTTTTTTACGCTCTCTGAGGCTTCTGACACCAATAATTGAGCAACAGACAAGTCTTCAGTCGTTTCTGATGCTATCTCCTGAGATTCAATAGCTTGAGAATCGACAGCATGAGCGTCTTCATTCTGTTCTGGAGACTCATTTTCTAAAGCTCTATTTTCTAAAACCTCACGGTCTAATGACTCCGATGTTTCTGCGTCTATAGATGAAGCAGCAGTCGAAGCTTCAGCGGAAGTAAGCTCAGTTTCCTCAAGCGTTTGTTGCGCTTCTAATGGTTGGTCGGTCGATTCATCAAGCTTTCGTTGAGACCAACGGCTAAAAAAGTTAGTTGCCATTTGATCGACCCGCGCCTTTACGTTTCTTACGTCTTGCTTCCAATAACTCGCCATGACGACCGATGAACGCTTCCATCCAAGCTTGTACAGGCAATGGAATGTCGTATGAAAGGACTTGGTTGTCACCGTCCATGTATTGCCCTGCAACGGTTTGTGATGCTGTAAGTAACTGAATGACGGGCTTAACGCCAGAATCAACATTATCCATTACTAAGAAAAGTTTAGGTTGCTGAGAGCTGAGGTTGAAACGATAGTCTGTACGCTCGTCTTTATGTAATTGGAGTAAACACACGTCTTGGGCATCGTGTTCTGGCGACAGTTCAAACCCCGTCAATTCCCATTGCGTCGTTATCCAGATACCTGTTTTGATCTCTTTCTCTATTCTTTGGACACCGATTGGCCAAGCTGCTTCTGTTTTTTCATATTGTTCTTTGAATTCTTTTATCTCAGACATACTTCACCCAATTGATTTTCTTTGGTCTGAATGCACTTAGGACATTTTGTACTGTGCGCAATCATATACACCCCATAAAGCAATAAACACGCCAATACGGATTAATTGCGAGAGCGTATCTATAGCGTTCGTTATCAAGTTGTCACTATAACGTTAGTCGAAACTGGTTATTTCAGACAACTCCACCCGGTGAACTCTCATATTTTGCGCTATTTTAATCTAATGCTTCATGTTTCCATCAATCCCCGTTATTTTGGAATAAGATTTGCTTTAGCTAATTCGCTAATGTTATTCACAGAGCTATGTATTCTCAGAGCTATGGCATGTTCGGAACGATAATCGAAACCTAGGCCAAAGCGAACCAACAAACTAGCGCATTGATGAATGAGAGCCTTATTGCTCTTGTTGACTTCTTATCTCATAAAATCGCTATCTCATTAAGTAGGAAATGACTGTGGTAAAACCAAACATAATAAAAACCAGTGAGAACCCACTTCAGACAATCGAAGTTGAAGTGTTTGATGAATATGGCGAAAAGCTAACAAAACAGATCGCGTGTGAGCGCCCTCTTACCGTAATGTTGAACTGGAAAGAGATAGTAACCTTAATGACATTGGGCTCTCGTCCTGAGTCATTAGTATTAGGCTATTTGAAAAACCAAAGCTTCCTTTCTGATCCGGAAGCGGTTGAATCTATTATCATCGATTGGGAAACCAGCTCTGCTGCGGTTATCACCAAAGAAGATACAAGCCAACTTGAGCAAGCGCTTAAGAAGAAGACAGTAACCTCTGGCTGCGGTCAGGGCACCATGTATGGCAACGTAATGAAGCAGTTGGAAGATTACCAAGTGCCTCAAAACAAGATTAAACAATCTGAAATCTACACAGCGCTTGAAGCGTTGACTCACTACAACGATACCTACAAGAAAGCAGGCGCGGTGCACGGTTGTGCGGTTTGCAAAGACGACAAGGTTCTATCGTTTGTTGAAGATGTTGGCCGACACAATGCCGTTGATACATTGGCTGGTGAGATGTGGCTTAACAAAGAGACTGGTGAAGATAAGATCTTCTATACCACAGGCCGTTTAACGTCTGAGATGGTGATTAAGGTTGCTCAGATGGGTATCCCTGTTTTGCTATCGCGTTCTGGCGTGACACAAATGGGGTTAGACCTGGCTCAGAAGTTCGGCATCACCACGATTGCTCGCGCTAAAGGTTTACGCTTCCAAGTGTTCACAGGGGCAGACAAGATCGACTTTGATGTAAAAGGCGAACAATCAGCGTAAGTTCTTTAAAGGCCAACTTCTCTAAAGACAAATGCTATCTAAAGCTAGTTTTCTGGTGAACTTATATAAGGTGTAGGCGAAGGCTTGCACCTTTTTCTTTTGTTTCTTTTATTCCATTTACTCTCCTTACCGTTCCCTCTGCTTGCTCCATCATTCTATTCGCATAATTTTAACAGCCAGTTCGCTGTTACCCCCTTTCTGCACATTATTTCAGCAACAGAACGCGCTTAACATTTCTGTTTAGTTTTACTTAACGTTGATTTCAAAATTACTAGATATACCAAACGTTAACAATTCTTTATCTTATGCTCCGTGAACAGAACGAAGCACGCACTTATCGTGCTGCTTGGCGAAAGTTTCACTTCTTTGAATGCTCACTTCGAAGAAAATACATAAGAAAAAAGAATTGGATAACAATATGAAACAGCCTTTAAAAGCTTTAGCAATAGCTCTTGGATTGACCTTGGGTGCCAACTGTCACGCAATTGAACTTAAGCCGGTCGATACCGACTTTACATTACAAATACTGGGTTCAGGTGGTCCTATCTCGGATGACCTACGTGCATCATCAGGTGAAATCGTATGGTGGAAAGGCAAATCACGAATCATGATTGATGCCGGTGGCGGTGTTTACCTACGTTTCGGTCAAGCGGGTGCAAAACTTGAAGACCTAGATTTCATGGGTATAACTCACTTCCATACCGATCACGTCAATGACATGCCTGCTCTTCTTAAAGGTGGCTACTTCTTTGAACGTGAAAAGGCGTTGGAGATTTCAGGTCCAGCCGCAGGTTCAGCCTTCCCAAGCCTCAACGGTTACTTTGCAGCGAACTTTGACCCAGACCATGGCGCATACGCTTACCTTGCTGGCTTATACGATGGAACCGATGGCCTATTCCCAGTCAATCTTACCGATGTTGACTATAAATCCACAGTGCCAACCGTCGTTTACGAAAAAGATGGTTTGAAAATCACGGCTCTGGGTATTCCTCATGGTGATGTGCCTTGTCTCGCTTACCGAATTGAAAGTGAAGAAGGCGTGATGGTGATTTCAGCTGACCAAAACGGTAGCAACCCTGCGTTTTTAGACTTCGCTCGTGGCGCCGACATCATGATGATGCCAATGGCGATTCATGAACAAGCCGATGGTGTCTCTACATTCATGCACGCTAAGCCTTCTGTAATTGGTGAAATTGCAAAAGAGATCAATCCAAAAATGTTGGTACTTAACCACTGGATGGGTCTAGGCCTTAAGCGCAAATCTGAATCAATCAAAATTGTACGCGAATACTACGACGGACCAATCATGTCTGGTCGTGATTTAGCGAGCTTCCCTATGTCTGCGGTAAAGGAGAAATAATATGAACAACAAAATCGCCCTATCAATCGCGATCACGTCTGTGATTAGCCTTAACTCTGCAATGGCATTTGCTGATGCACCTGCCGAAGCCCCTGTTGAAGCTAAACAATCTTCAGGACACGGTGGTAAATGTGCTGCGGGTAAATGTGGTACAGAAAAACGCTTCGAAAAAGCGGAACTGACAAGCAACCCTCAAGACCGTTTAGTGCGCGCTCGTGATGGGAAATGTGGCTTAACGGCTGAAGGTATCTCGCCAAGCAAAGAGCGCATCCTAACGGCGAATAGCAAGGTGACAGGTGGAGTATGTGGCCAGTAGAAACGCATAAAACCAAAGCTTTAAAAACTAAGGCTTTAGCATCAAATGACCAAGCCCCTAAAAGCAGCGAGTTAAACCATAAAGTGCGAACCATTCAGAATACAGACAAAGGCATTGGACTACGCAGTGAGCATATTGAACTGCTCGCTCGTTCCCCAAAGCACCCTGATATTGATTTTCTGGAATTGGCTCCCGAGAACTGGATGAGCTTAGGTGGTCTTAAGCGCGAACAACTGCAGGATATAGCGAAGCAATACCCTTTGATCGCACACGGTTTAAGCTTATCCATTGGAGATTGTCAGCCGCTTAACACGAAGTTTGTACGTCAGGTTGGTCAATTTCTCGATGAACTGAATATTCAGGTATACAGCGAGCATCTGAGCTTCTCTCGAGACAGCCAAGGGTATCTGTATGAACTGTTACCCGTGCCACGTCACGCAGAAAATATCGGCTATTTAGCGGACAGAATCAAGCAAGTCCAAGACATCATTCAACGTCCTTTGGTAATGGAGAACATCTCTTATTACCACAACTACGGAGATGAGATGCCTGAGGGTGAGTTTATCGCTGAAATAGCAAAGCGCAGTGGCTGTGAGTTGTTGGTCGACATCAACAATCTCTACGTGAACAGTCATAACCACCATTTTGATGCGGCTGAAATGCTTAAGGCTTTACCAAGCGATGCTATTCGCTACTACCACATTGCTGGGCATTTAGTTGAAAGTGATGGCTCAGATGGAGGCAACAAATCGCTGATTGATACCCACGGTATGCCGGTACAGCAAGCGGTTATTGACTTGGCACGTTACACCTTCTCTATTCATGGCTGTAAACCGTTATTGCTAGAAAGAGACAACAACGTACCGCCTTTGGTCGTGCTGACTGAGGAATTACGAACGATGCACAGTCAGGTTCTAGATGCTGGTGTTGCTCATCGCCCAATGAATCAGGAGTTGGTTTATGCATAACCCTCCGAGCATGATGATTACTCAAACACACGCACTAACCGCGCTGATACGTTCGCCACTTGAAGACAACGCAGTGTGTCGATACAGCGAGTTCATTAGAGACAACGTATTTGGTGTATTAAACAACACATTCCCGCTGTTTTGCCAGCAAGTCGACCAAGACCAACTACTGATATTGGTTGATGAGTTTGTAGTGGTGCATTACGCCTCAGAGCCGGAGTTTCATCATATAGCAACTGAGTTTGTCAGCTTTATCCAGCGTCGCACTCAACCAATGGGTATGTCTAATCTGAGTGATTTGTCTACTTTGAGTGCGAGTCATGATCTCACAGCCGACCAGCTAGCGGTGTTGGAGTACGAATGGTGTGCCTTTTGCGTTGAAATTGACGCTTCAAAGCAAGTATTGCCGATGTCATGGACGGGTGACCTTCGTGTTGATGAACAACAGCTTCAATTGGGTTTGTTAGTCAACAGTACGATGAAGCTCGTACAGGTACCTTTCCTTGTTCATGGTGAGTCACTGACGTTTCTAACACAAAGGCGACACCCCATTTACTACGCGATTTATCGCGACCGTGACCAACGCGTCAACACGATAAAACTAAGAGAAATTGATGTTGCGATTATTCAAATAATTCAACAACAACCAAATCGTTCTTTAGCCGATATAAAACAAATAATTGCTCAACAATTGGCGAGATTCGAGTTTATTAATTGGGTCGAACATTTCAGTGAAGTTGAACTGATTGGCGTTCACTCTTTAGGAGAAAAATTATGATTAAGTCAGCCCTCAGCTGGTACGACGCTATTGTCGAAAAATGCAAACAATACGATTACTTAGTACTGCTTTCAGTACGTCTTTATCTGATTCCGGTGATTTACGTCGGTGCGCGCTCTAAAGTACTGGGCTTCTCGGGAACGGTGGCTTGGTTTGGTGCTTCGGCGGCCGACGGCGGTCTTAACCTTCCCTTCCCTGAGCTACTGGCATTCCTAGCGGCAGCGACCGAAGTATTAGGTTGTATCTGTATCGCGCTAGGCCTGTTTACTCGCTTTATCTCGATTCCAATGATTTTCATGATGAGCGTAGCGAGTGCAATGGTTCACTGGAAACACGGTTGGGATGCGATTGCGACTGGTGGTATGGAAGCAACCGTTCGTCTTAACGGCTTCATCGAATGGCTCGCGGTTAACTTCCCAGGTCGTTACAACTACATCACAGAACTTGGCGACCCGGTAATGCTGAACAACGGTATGGAGTTCGCAGGAACCTACTTCGTGATGTTGTTAGTACTGCTTGTTTACGGTGGTGGCCGTTACGTGAGTGCAGATTACTGGCTGCGTAAACAGTTCTCTAAAAAACAAAACAAAGCACTTCGTTGGTAATAGATTCTTTTCACACAGCTACATGTAAAACCCTTAATTAGTTCTCTCTAATTATCATCTTATTTTCCATTATCTTACCCGTCACACTCGTGGCGGGAAGGAGTTTTTATGCTTACAGATGTCGTTGATCTGTCGCGGTTTCAATTCGCAAGTACCGCTCTTTATCACTTTATATTCGTCCCCCTAACTATAGGCCTCTCCTTCTTACTCGCAGTGATGGAATCGCTGTATGTCATGACCAACAAAACCATCTACAAGGACATGACCAAGTTCTGGGGTAAGTTGTTTGGTATTAACTTTGCTGTCGGTGTTGCTACCGGCTTAACCATGGAATTCCAGTTCGGTACTAACTGGGCTTATTACTCGCATTACGTAGGCGATATCTTTGGCGCTCCGCTGGCCATTGAAGCCTTGATTGCGTTTTTCTTGGAATCAACCTTAGTCGGTATGTTCTTCTTCGGTTGGGACAAGCTTTCTAAGCGTCAGCACTTATCGGTAACGTGGTTGACGGCGTTGGGTTCGAACTTCTCTGGTCTGTGGATTCTGATGGCCAATGGCTGGATGCAAAACCCGGTGGGCGCAGAGTTTAACTTCGAAACCATGCGTATGGAGATGACAGACTTCGTCGAAGTGATCTTCAACCCAGTGACTCAAGTGAAGTTCGTACATACCGTTGCGGCAGGTTACACAACCGGCGCGCTATTTATTATGGGTATCAGTGCTTACTACATGCTTAAAGGGCGTGATTTACCGTTCGCTCGTCGTTCATTTGCAGTGGCAAGTGCTTTTGGTATGGCTGCGATTGTTTCGACAGTGATGCTAGGCGATGAATCTGGTTATGAATTGGGTGATGTTCAACAGGTGAAGCTGGCGGCTATCGAAGCTGAATGGCACACAGAAGAAGCCCCTGCCTCATTCACACTGTTTGGCTTCCCGAATCAAGAAACCATGGAAACGGATTACGCGATTAAGATCCCATACGTGATGGGTATTATCGCAACGCGATCTCTGGATACGCCAGTTGTCGGCATTCGTGATCTATTGGCAAAGAATGAAGAACGTGTTCGCAGCGGCATCTTAGCTTATGGGCTATTAGAAAAACTGCGTTCTGGTGATAAATCACAACAAAATATCGATGATTTTGAATCGGTTAAACATGATCTAGGTTATGGATTACTGGTTAAGAAATACAGCGATAATGTGGTGGATGCAACAGAGCAACAGATCAAACAAGCAGCCAAAGACACAATCCCCACGGTTGCCCCTCTGTTCTGGAGCTTCCGCATCATGGTGGTGTGTGGCGTCTTGATGTTTGCCATCATTGGTCTTTCATTCGTACAAATTTGTCGTCGTAAGATTGGTACCAACCGTTGGTTACTGAAAGCAACAATATGCGCGATTCCACTACCTTGGATTGCCTGTGAAGCCGGTTGGTTTGTTGCGGAATACGGTCGTCAGCCTTGGGCTATTGGTGAAATTCTGCCAGTAAACATGGCGGCTTCTAATCTACCCGCTTCAAGTTTATGGATCTCTATCGGATTGGTTTACTTGTTCTACACCGCATTCCTGATTGTAGAAATGTTCCTGATGGTTAAGTTTGCAAAAATGGGCCCGAGCGCACTGAAAACAGGTCGCTATCACCATGAGCAATCAAACCAAGATCTAGCCCTTACAGGTGAGCAAAGCGCACCGCGTCAGCTAGATAAAACTATCGACCTTCATTAAGGAATTCAGATGTTTGATTACGAAAATCTTCGCCTGTTTACATGGGCAGTTATTGGCGTGTTGTTGATCGGTTTTATCATTACCGATGGTTTCGACATGGGCGTTGCAGCGTTGCTCCCTGTTCTAGGGAAGTCGGAAGTTGATCGACGAATCATGATTAACTCGATTGCCCCTCACTGGGATGGCAACCAAGTATGGTTGGTTACCGCGGGTGGCGCTATCTTTGCGATATGGCCTGCAATCTACGCGGCTGCGTTCTCCGGGTTCTATTTAGCCATGATTATCGTGTTGGCGACCTTGTGGTTAAGACCGCTCGGTATGGATTACCGCGCTAAAATTGACAACCCACAATGGAAGAAAGCTTGTGATATTGCACTTATCGTCAGTGGCTTCATTCCTCCGGTTATCTTTGGTGTTGGTTTCGGTAACTTGATGATTGGTGTTCCGTTTGAATTTAACGAATTGCTAATGATGTCATACCAAGGTGGTTTCTGGGATCTACTCACGCCCTTCCCACTACTATGTGGCTTGGTGAGCTTGGCGATGGTTGTCACGCAAGGCGCGGCATTCCTACAGATGAAAACGACGGGTGATTTAAAACAACGTGCGCAGAAAGTGATCGTATGTATGGCGCTTGTCACTGTCGGACTGTTTATTGTTGGTGGGATATACGCGTATACACTTCCGGGTTACCTGATTACTAGCCCAGTTGTGACTGATGGTGTTTCAAACCCGTTATTAAAACATGTCATGAAGTTTGATGACCTACTGCTACACAACTACGAAAACTATCCGGTACTTTGGGGAATTCCTGCATTAGGCATCATCGGAATGCTGAGCTGTGCAGTGATGACTCGACTTAACCGCGCTGGTTTGGCCTTCGCTTCTTCGAGCTTATCGATAGCAAGCATCATAACGACAGCGGGCGTTGCCCTATTCCCAATGATCATGCCATCTAGCTTGATGCCATCGCATAGCTTAACGCTGTGGGACGGAACATCGAGTGAGTTAACACTGAGCATTATCTCGGTTGTGGCAGTTATCGTGGTGCCAATTATTTTGGGTTACACAATCTGGTGTTACTACAAAATGTTCGGTCGACTAGACAGCCAATACATTCACGATAACAGCTCGTCACTGTATTAATTAAAGATGAAATAGGAGGATAACCTATGTGGTATTTATGTTGGGTACTGGGCGTATTACTCGCCTGCGCGTTTGGAATCATTAATGCGCTGTGGTTAGAGCACACCGACTTTCTCGATGAACAAAACGAACAAAATTGATCGGTAAAGTTACTAACAACTGTTAACTCGATAGTAAGCTAACTACTTAAAATAGCTGAAAGTCCTCATTTAATGCGATGCCTGCGATTTCAAGATTGCCGACATGAGTGTTAATGAGGACTTTTTCTTTTCGCATCTAATCTCATGAGCTTAACCTCATCTGATCAAGCAAACTAGACTCTTCAAATTACTAAGTTAATCGTTAAGTTGGTGCATATCATCGATTAAGTTGCTTTCCCCACCAACCGACCTTGCTTTAACAACCCTATAGGCTATTAGTTACATATCCATCATTTAAATGTATCTAATAACTATTAAGCATAGATGGACATGAAACGTCATCGGCTAAAGGGAGTTAACCATGAACAATCCATCAGAACCTCAGCATCGTTTGCTGTCTCTTTCTATTCGCAGTAAGTTTATTTTAATCAACCTCACCCTATTTATTTCTGTTTTTATCTATGCCATCTACGAGCAGTTCAGCTTAGACAAATTGGAATCATTGGAGATCGCTGCAACCGAAAATCTCAGAAGCTCAGTCGATTTATTAACGCTTAGGCGACATGAGAAAGACTTCTTGTCTCGCCACGATCAAAAATACGCAGAGCGTTTCGATAAAACCGCCGCCACATTGAATCAAAGATTGGTGACGTTGAACCAAACCCTAACCTCGCACGAGCTTCACCTGACCGATCAAATGACCAAGATCTCCGATACCCTTCATCAATATCAGAAACAGTTCCACCAGATCGTTAATCAAGTGAACGACATTGAACGCACCACCCCACCTTTGGGCTTTGTCGCAACTCTCGATGGAAAAAGAACAGCGCTGAAGTCAGCAATCGAATCAGAATCAAGTTTGGCACTGGAACTTGCGTTGTTAGAGCTGATCGAAAAAGACTTCCATTACCTCGCACATATTAATAGCCAAACGAATGCAGCGTTAACCAAGGCTCTTGTTGAGTTTGAACCCTACTCCCAAACTTCGATTGCGACTGAACAAGCCTATTCCGAATATAAGGCTGCGGTTGAAACTCTGTTGGTTGCTAACAGCAATCTAGGTTTGTCTGCAGAGTTGGGGCTTAGAGGCGCCTTACGTAGCAATGTTCATCAAACGGAGCAAGCTATTGAAGAAGTGCAGAATGAGATAAGCCAAGCGATTACAGCGGCAGTAAGAAACACACAAAACATGTTACATCTGTTTGGTGCAGCTATCGTCGCTCTGCTTTCTCTGTTATTGGTGTTCATCGGTCGCAACATCCTGGGTCGTATCAAAGCGATAAACGTGATGATGGAGTCTATTGCAAATGGAGATGGAGACTTAACCGTCAGAATGAACGCCAAAGGTCACGACGAGCTCGCTCAACTTGCCCACTCGTTCGATACCTTCATCGATAAACTGCACGGTAACATCAAAGAGCTATCCGGCGTGATGACGGTGCTGACAGACAGTTCATGCAGCTCTGAAGAAGCGGCAGTTAAAAGCATGAGCAATGCAGAGAAACAAAAGCAGCAATCTGAATCGGTAGCGACGGCAGTTAACGAGTTAGTGATGACCAGTAATGAGGTGACGGCGAACATCGAAAATGCCGCAACCAATGCCGAGAAGATCAAAGAAAATGCCCATCAAGCGCTACAAAAGACACAATCAACCAACGACAGCATTAATGTCTTGGTAGAAAACATCGCAGAGTCTCAGGATCTCATCGTTCAGCTTGAAGAACAGAGCCGTGAAATCAATCAGGTGGTGACGACCATTCAAGGTATTGCTGAGCAAACTAACCTATTGGCACTTAATGCTGCGATTGAAGCAGCGCGTGCTGGTGATCATGGACGAGGTTTCGCTGTGGTTGCCTCGGAAGTGCGAGAGCTTTCCCTAATGACCAACGACTCAACCCATCAAATAGAATCCACGATTCATGGTTTAACCACTGGGATAGACAAGACCGTCGCTAAGATGACAGCGAGCTTAGAACAAACTGAGCTGGTGAAAAGCCAAACCAAAGACGTGGTGAATGCGATTGAAGGAATACACTTCCAAGTTGGCGAGATGTTCGACTTAAACAGTCAGATCTCAACAGCGTCCGAAGAGCAATCAATGGTGTCGGTTGAGATTGACCGAAACATTACGGATATCGCACACCTTGCCAGTGATACCTATACCGTGGTTTCTGGATCAGTGCGTTGCAGTGAACAAGTCTCGAGCGTGAGTGTGAAGCTAGAGAAGATTGTCGCGCAGTTCAAGTACTAGTGATTAGTGATTAACGCAAGTTAGTTGATTTATGCGGTATGGAAAAACAAAAGGCCTCTATCTTACTAATAAGATAGAGGCCTTTCTAATTTTGAATACGTACTAACGTGTTATTACGTATTAGTTCTTGCTACACGGTATTAGCCGCGTGCTTTCAAGAACTCAGCGTAAGTACCGCGGAAATCGTTGATCTTGCCATCTTTAATTTCAAGGATACGAGTTGCAAGTGAGTCTACGAATACACGGTCGTGAGATACGAAGAACAATGTGCCTTTGTAGTTCTCAAGAGCCAAGTTAAGCGCTTCGATAGATTCCATATCCATGTGGTTTGTTGGCTCATCCATTAGCAGGATGTTTGGTTTATGCATCATGATCTTACCAAGAAGCATACGACCTTGCTCACCACCAGAGATAACCTTTACAGATTTCTTAATGTCGTCTTGACCAAATAGCATACGACCTAGGAAGCCACGAACAACTTGCTCGTCTTCGCCTTCTTGGCGCCATTGGCTCATCCAATCAAACAGGTTCATGTCTGTCTCGAAATCATGTGCGTGATCTTGAGCGTAGTAACCGATGTTTGAGTTTTCAGACCACTTGTACTCACCAGTGCGAGGCTCAAGAGCGCCAGCTAGTGTGTTAAGTAGTGTTGTTTTACCCACACCGTTCTCACCGATGATAGCAACACGCTCACCTACTTCGAAGATACCGTCGAACTTGTTGTATAGGTCTTCTTCAAAACCTTGAGATAGGTTTTCAACCACAAGTGCGTTACGGAATAGCTCTTTAGATTGTTCGAAACGGATGAATGGGTTTTGACGGCTAGACGCTTTAACTTCATCTAGTTGGATCTTATCGATCTGCTTAGCACGAGACGTTGCTTGCTTCGCTTTCGATGCGTTAGCAGAGAAACGAGATACGAACGTTTGAAGTTCAGCAATTTGCGCTTTCTTCTTAGCGTTGTCAGACAATAGACGCTCACGAGCTTGAGTCGCAGCCGTCATGTACTCATCGTAGTTACCTGGGAATAGACGAAGTTCGCCGTAATCAAGGTCAGCCATGTGTGTACAAACAGAGTTTAGGAAGTGACGGTCGTGCGAAATGATGATCATTGTGCAGTTACGTTGGTTTAGCGTATCTTCCAACCACTTGATGGTATCCATGTCCAGGTTGTTCGTTGGTTCGTCAAGAAGCATGATATGCGGGTCTGCAAACAGTACTTGAGACAATAGAACACGAAGTTTCCAACCCGGTGCTACTTCGCTCATCAGACCGAAGTGCATTGATTCTTCAATACCTACCGCAAGAAGAAGCTCACCCGCTTTAGCTTCTGCCATGTAGCCATCCATTTCAGCGAACTGAACTTCAAGGTCAGCCACTTTCATGCCGTCTTCTTCGCTCATTTCTGGCAAAGAGTAAATGCGGTCACGCTCTTGCTTAATAGCCCAAAGCTCTTTGTGACCCATGATAACCGTGTCGATTACCGTGAATTCTTCGTAAGCAAATTGGTCTTGGTTTAGCTTAGCAACGCGCTCGTTTGGATCGTAGCTTACGTTACCAGCACTTGGCTCTAGTTCACCAGATAGGATCTTCATGAACGTCGATTTACCACAGCCATTCGCGCCGATTAAACCGTAGCGGTTGCCTTCGCCGAACTTAACTGAAATATTTTCGAAAAGTGGCTTAGCGCCGAATTGTTGGGTGATATTTGCTGTGGAGATCAATGCCATTACCTTTTTAATGTGAAAAACGCCGCAACGTTACTTGTTCAGGGCTTTAACTGCAAGTATTGATTGCAATTACTGGCCATTAAGTGAGTGATAACCTAGCCAAATCATAGTTTGAGCTGACTCACATTTTTGATTTTCTATTTATCGCAGTAAAACCGTCGATTTTAAGGAAAAACAAAATATCGAACAGAGCCCCATAATGGGCGGTATATAACGTCCCAAATCATGCCAACCATTGAATATATCGTATGCTGATTGGTCACAGTAAAACTAACCCGATCAAAGCAACAACATACATAGGCAAGACTAGCCTAATCCCTGACAATTTTATGACAAAATCAGCCGAAACGGGAATAAAGTACTCGCCCCCGACACGGGGTTGGATTTCACAAAGTCAGATTATCTAACTATAGTAATCCTAACCTCATAATTCTAAGAGACTTTTATGCGTTCACTATCGCGCTTCTTAATCCTCACTTTGGCCATTCTCTCTTGGCCTAGTCATGCCAACTTGGAATATGACTTACAATCTCAGCCGCAGGTATCCGATTCCGCTGTTGATCTCGATGATCGAATTGATTCGTTACCCGACCCCCTCTTTATGGAGCCGTCGGACAGACGCCAAGTCAATATATTACTCGCTGAAGTGCTACAAGTTCAAAAACAGGAAATCAAAACCTTCGAGCAACAGATAAAAGCCTACAGAGCGAACAATGACGCCGAACAATGGTTTGCCGTTCAAACCAGCTACGTCACTTTGAATAGCTTGAATGTAAGCAAGCAACACCTGTTAGAGCAGACGAACTCCGCTAATAAAGAGCGTCTAACCGGTTTTGGTCCTTACGGCGTAACTCAATTTAAACAAGAGTGGGAATTAACCAAGCTCAACATTGAGTATCTTGTTTACTTCCAGATTCGTAGCTTTAAAGCGCTCGTTAAAGACATCTTTATTTCGCCAGTACCTGTGATTGGTGCATCGTTAAAAGTGTTGTTCATCTATTTTGGTTTAGCGTGGTGGCTTGCCAACAGCACTCGCTTGATTGAGTTGTTCAGAATTAATTTTCTTGAAGCGAAAACGAACCCTCCTTTCTTAGTACGTGTGATCTGGTATATCAGCCGCGCTGATCGTGCGATTGCTTGGTTAATCGCGATTACGCTTTCTCTAAGAGTGCTCTCCAGCATCCCTAGCCTACAACACCTGATTTTCCTTGAGATCTTCACCTGGTGGATTCTAGGTGGTTCGATTGCCATCAGCTTTATTTTGGAATTTGCGTATCGTTTGGGTCGCACATCCAATCAAGAAGTGATTGCGCTGCGCCTATCGACTATTCGCCGTTATGTATGGAGCTTCATTGTTGCGGGTGTGACCCTTCAGATATCGAGCATCACGCTAGGCAAAGGTACTATCTATAGCTGGATCTACAGCGCCCTATTTTTCTGGTTTGTACTGGTTACCATTTCAGTGCTTAGATTATGGCGCGTGAAAGTCTTTGATACGCTGCAACATATCTCCGATCGTCCGGTATGGGTGAACTGGGCAGTAAACCGTAAGGAAACCTTCCTACTCAATATATTAGCGACGGCAATTGGCATCGTATGGTTGAGCGTGTACAGCTTCCAACACCGCATCATGGCCTTGCTATCTAATTACACGCTGTTTAGCCAAGCTTTGGCTTATCTATTTAGAATCGAAGTGGCTAAGCAGTCTGACCTTGATAAAAACCAACAAAACTTGGTTCGAATCAAAGGCGATCAAACCTATGAGTACATCCTGCCGGGTAATATCGACAGCACTCTAATTGATTACGCCGGTGATGAGGTTAAGCAACTGTCTCGCTACCTGATGTCAGACAGCCCTGCTATCTGTATTGTTTCAGGTGAACGTGGTGTGGGCGCAACAACGCTGCTTTATACCCTATTGCACAAAGTCTCTAACGCTGAACCTGTCTACGTAAGTTGCCCTTACGCAGGTTATCAAGAGCTGTTAGCGCATCTAGCTGTGAGCATCGGCTTGGAAGAGAAAGCGACTGAGATTCAGATCTTGGCGCACCTTCGTAAAAGCAAGACCACGTACTTGATTGCGATCGACAATGCACAACGTCTAGTTAAGCCAATGGTTGGCGGCCTGTCTGATTTGATTCGTTTAACCAACCTACTGCGCCGTTCTAAAAAGAACCACCGTATCGTGATTTCGATTGCTAAATCGAGCTGGCGATTTGTCGATCGTGCGCGTGGTGAACGTCTGCTGTTTGATTTGGTGTGTTTTCTACCACGTTGGACAGAGAAACAGGTCGGTGAGCTTCTGAATAGCCGTATCAATACAGAGCTTGAGAAGCCGCTGTCGTTTGATGGTTTGGTGGTGCCTAAACAGTGGGACCAAGATGACATGAGCGAGGAAGACCGCGCACGCCAAGGTTTCTACCGAATCTTGTGGCATTACTCTGATGGTAACCCTACCGTTGCTCTGCGCTTCTTCCGACTTTCTTTGAATCGAAACAAAGATACCGATCAAGCCGTGGTGCGCTTGTTCCATGTTCCTGAAGCACAAGAGCTGGAAAACATGCCAAAACCTATGTTGGCTGTGCTTCGCTCTATCGTGCAATTGGAAATCGCGTCTCCGGAAGTCTTGTCTGATTGTACGCAGCTAAGTACGGCTGAGATAACGGGCATTCTGCGTTACTTTGAAAGCCGTGGTTATATTGGTTGGCATGAAGAAAAGGCTCGAATTTCCGAGCACTGGTTCCGCCACATTACTAACGTCCTCGACCGTCAACATCTACTGGTGAAGTAAAATGAAGAAGTTATTTATCCTACTATTTGTTGGCTTGGCAAGTGCTGTCAGTTTCCCGACTTTTGCGACGGAAGAGTTAGCAAATGTAGAAAACATCTCAAAGATAGCGAGCCTAGTGCGATGGAGCGGCGTGTTCTTCTCCATGATCGTTATCGCTGCAATGTGGTTGCTGCTTAAGTTTATCAACTCAATGGTGACCAGTTTTGGTAGCCAATTCGTGCAATATCGAATGCTGCTACAGAAACTGCAGTCGTTTACTCAGTTCTTTATCTACGTGAGCACCGGTCTTATCGTGTTCATGATGAGCTTTAGAATCAACGACCAAATACTGGCTTTGATTGGTGGTACCCTCGCCGTGTCGGTCGGCTTTGCACTTAAAGACTTGGCAGCTTCATTCATCGCGGGTATCACTGTGATGATTGATAGACCCTTTCAAGTTGGTGACCGTGTCACGTTCGAAGGCAACTACGGCGATATTATTACCATCGGTTTGCGTTCGGTACGCATGAGAACCCTGAATGATGACATTATTACCATTCCGAACAACAAGTTCTTAAATGAAGTGACCACCAGTGGTAACTATGGCGCATTGGACATGCAGGTGGTGATTCCGTTTTACGTCGGTATGGATGAAGACATCACCCTAGCCCGCGACCTGATTCAAGAAGCGGCGTCTTCAAGTCGTTACATTCACTTGCCGAAGCCTGTAACGGTTTTAGTTAAACAGACGATTACCGATAACTACCTAGCAATACAGCTAACTTGTAAGGCTTATGTTGTGGATACTGCGTATGAGAAGCTGTTTGAAACCGACATTACTTTGCGTGTGATGAAAGAGTTTAAGAAGCACAACATCAACCCACCGAAAATTTCAGTGGCAGCGCATTAATCGCATTTGGTCTAAAGCTCGGAGAGTGAATTAATCTCCTAGTCAGCGACAAACGAAAACACCTCCGAACTTATCTCAAGTGCGGAGGTGTTTTTTATGAGCTTTTTATCTTCAACCAAGTTCGTGTTGAGGCTAAACCTTAAAGTATTTCAATTGCTCAGTAAGGTGTTCTGTAGTGTTCGCCATTTTCTGACTGTCTTCTGCGAGCGATTGTGAGGCCTGCAGTACTTCATTTGCAGCGAGATGAATCCCAGTGACACTTTCACTCATTTCGGTGGCTACCGTGCTTTGTTGCTCTGAGGCTGCGGCGATCTGCGCGACCATGTCGTTAGCGTTATGCAGTTCATTCACAATCACATCGAGTTGTTGACGAGTTTCGTTAGACGCGATAACGCTGTGATCAACTTTCTCGTTGCTGCTTTGCATTGCCTTGAAGGTGCGCTCTGCTTGTTGAGTCAGCTTCTCAATCGTGGATTGCACTTCGTTAGTTGAATTCTGAGTGCGGCTAGCAAGGTTACGGACTTCATCAGCAACAACTGCGAATCCTCTACCTTGCTCTCCTGCACGTGCCGCTTCTATTGCTGCGTTGAGCGCTAATAAGTTCGTTTGTTCTGATACATCACGAATCACACCAACGACTTGGCTTATTTCAGTCACGCCTGATTGCAGATCTCCGACTAAGTTGTTCGCGGTCGAAATGTTCTCCGAAACCTGAGATATAGTCTCAGACGTTACCTGCATGTTTTGGTCGTTTTGGTTTGCGTGGCCGACAACCTTATTGGTGCTAGCCGCGGTATTTTCGGCATTCACAGCGACATCAGAAATGGTCGCGCTCATCTCTGTCATTGCAGTCGATAGCAATTCAAGCTGTGCATGTTGTGAGTTAACACTGGTTGCTGCTTCTTCACTGGCTTGAGCAATGTGGCTCGCCATGTTGCTGGATAAATCCGCCGATTCATTGGCTGTGCGAAGCGTACTTTGCAGTTTGTCGAGCATGGTATCAATTTGTTGGCTCATATCGCCCAGTTCATCTTTGCGTGTCATATTCATGCGTACACGAAGATCGCCATCGGCAATTTTGTGAGTGTTGTCGATAAGCTTGTTAAGCGGCACTAGGATGTTATTTGAAATCGCGTAGCCCATCGCAAACAATAAGCCTGACAATACGACCGCGACCAACCCCTCTTTGAGCGCCAATGCATAGAACGCGTCTTGAATGTCCGAAACTAGGATTCCCGAGCCAACGATCCAATTCCACTCAGGGAACAGCTGTACGTAGGAGATCTTGTCTTTGAGTTCACCTTGCGGGCTCATCCATTGGTAATCAAGAAAGCCTTTCTCTTCTGGAGTACGGGAAATGGTGACCATCTCACGCCAGTGGTATTTCCCCGCACCATCTTTAAAGTTACCCGCGTTTTTGCCATTGAGTTCAGGCTTTAATGGATGGATAACAACGTTGAGTTGCTGGTTTAAGATCCAGAAGTAATTGGTGGTGTCATAACGAAGGGTTTCGATCGCTTGAAGTGCTTGTTTCTTTGCGACCTCTTCACCGAGCACATTACGTTGGTTGTAATAGTAGCTCGCTAAGCTGACTGCAGTTTCGACTTGAGCACTGAGCTTATCTTGACGCTCTTGCATGGAACTAGCACGCTGCTGCATTAGATTAAAAGTGGACGCCATTACCAATAGAACAACCGATAAAATGACGATGGAGACGAGTTTTGATTTGATAGATAAGTTGCTTAATTTCATAGCTGACTGACTTTATTATTTGTTTTGATTATGGATTTTCGGCCAAGGTATCAAAATTTCGTACAGTTCAGATGATATGCATCAAGATCAAAAGATATACACTGTGTTACATAACCAAAAAGAGGTGCTCGTCAAACAGGCAGAGGTTGAGATTTGGTTTGCGATAGATTAGTAGTGCGGAATTTTCGTGCTTGGGCTAAAACGTACGTGTAATAGCCCAAGCGCGTTAGAAATATTATCAGATGATAATATCAGTGAATGAGTTCTTAGAACTTATAGGTTTGATACTAGCAATTGAGGTGTCGCTTTCTGTTGAAGATAGATACTAAAGCAACTTCCCTTACCTACCTCCGATTCAACTCGGATCTCGCCGCCAGTTTGGCTCAAGATACTTTGAGAGACTGACAACCCTAACCCCGTACCATCACGTTTAGTGGTATAGAAAGGCGAGAAAATGCGTTTCAGTTGTTCTTCCTTAATACCGCAGCCTTCATCTTGAACATGAACGATAGCGCCATGGGACACACCATTTTCAACCCAGTCTTCACTCGAAATGGTTAACGTGCCCTGACCGTCCATTGCATGAATCGCGTTCATTTGTAGGTTAACCAAAATCTGCAGTAATTGGTTTCGGTTCACTTCGACTGAAGTTTTAGCGTTCAGCTGTGATACGTACACAATGCCTTTCTTCTTCGCGCCTGTTTTTACGAGCGTAATACTTTCATCCACTATTGGGTTGATATGTTGCCACGTAATTTCGTCTTGTACGCCACCGTGACGGCTGTATTGAAGCAGGCTTCGTGTAATATTTCGAATTCGGTCAATCTGCTCCATGATCGCGTGAACTTCCTCGTCTACACGGCTCACTTCATCGCCCAGTTCAAACTTCATCAATTCAACGTTGCCAAGAATCACGGCGGTTGGGTTATTGATCTCATGAGCAATACCCGCCGTTAATTCACCTAACGCGGCCAGTTTTTCATTGACCACCAGCTTGTCTCTGGCTTGATTGAGCAGTTTGATGTGCAGTTCGAGCTCTTCGGTTTTCTCTTTCAAACTCGCAGTACGAGAATGCACTTTGCACTCAAGTTCAGACGCCGCTTGTTGAATCTCTTGATTACGCTCGTGCAGTAGATCCAACATCTTGTCGAACTGTTTAGCGAGTAACGTTAGTTCGTGTTGATCATCCAAACCTAACGTACCAATTCGCTTGTCTTGGCCCATCTGTACTAGCTTGACGACCTTATGGATGCGTTCAATTGGGTTGAAAAGATCACGCGCGCCACGGTGAACGATCAAACCGGATGCCAACAGCAGCAACACAATGGTAATGCTGATTTCGCCAAGGTTGGTCAAGTAGGTTTCTATCAGCGGCCAAATCAAATAACCGGTGTAAAGCATGCCAATCACATTATTGAACTGGTCATGGATTGGTTGGTAAGCCGTGATGTACCAAGCATCGTAAACATACGCTCGATCTAGCCACTCTTTACCTTCATTTAAGACTTTTGAGTGAACCTCATGAGAAACACGCGTACCAATGGCGCGCCCTACACTGTCTTCACTGCTCAAAGGCACGTTTGTGCTGACACGAAGATCATCAAGGAAAACCGTGACCGTCCCTATATGACGATTAAACCCTTCTCGTTGGGGATAGATAAGGTTGCTGATTTGGTCAACAAGTTGAGTACTGTTATTCAGTAAGATCCCACCATCCAGAAAACCAATCACATGATCATGTTCATCTTTGATGGATACAACGGTTCGGCTTACCAATCCGCGAGTCTCAACTTCTTGCCCATTGAGCATCGGAACTTCCGCTTTTTTAGCGAGGTCACGATCGAGATAATTGAGTTCATTACGGCTTAAGACACTGAAAAAAGAAGACTTGTGAGTTAAGTTTAGATACTCGAGTTTCTTCTCCATACTCTCGACACTGCGCCAACGCAGAAAATCGAGCTCATAGCGAGATTTGTTCTCAGACACCCAGCGAGTTAGCTCTTCGTGTGAAAGATCACTCGCGAGTTTGGTTCGAAAGTTATAAGACTCGGCAAACGCACGAACGTTGTATGCTTGCTGATTTTGGATCAGGTGAATACTGTTATCGGCAACATCCAAGCGTTCATCAACATCAATCAGAGCGCCCTGCCACGTGTAATGTATTGACCAATACAGTGTGATAGCCACAAGTGCACACAAGGTAAGAATGATCGGTGCAGATGTTAGAAATAATAGGCGGTAACGAACCATGGTTTTGAATCGGAACGCCCACTTTGACCACCAACGACGTCTAATCGGCATATTCAGAGCCTTCTGTGTTCCAATCTTTGTACTTACGCTCTAGCGTTTTACGTGCCACGCCAAGATCTCTCGCAGCTGCCGATTTATTACCATCATGGAAACTAACAAGCTGTTCTATGTGAGATTTTTCCACTTCTTTGAGTGTCCAAGTGTTTGGATAACCCTCGGCAGCGTCTGCATTATTCAAGTTTGGCATTTCTGCACCATGTGACACCGTCACTGAAATGCTAGCAGGAACAGGGTCGCCATTAATCTCGCGC
Source organism: Vibrio sp. 10N.247.311.51 (assembly GCF_041467855.1). Taxonomy (NCBI): domain Bacteria; kingdom Pseudomonadati; phylum Pseudomonadota; class Gammaproteobacteria; order Vibrionales; family Vibrionaceae; genus Vibrio; species Vibrio sp. 10N.247.311.51. The sequence continues at coordinate 119,796 of NZ_JBFSVK010000006.1, forward strand.
CAATAGTGTGCTGGTGGCTTGTCTAAAAGAATGCATCGTTCGACTAAGTTTTTAAGCTCACGAATATTTCCCGGCCATTCGTATTCGTTCATCGCCAAGATATCTTCATGTGCCCAATTTGGAACAGGCATGCCAAGCTCGCTCGATAAAAGACGAGTAAAGTATGGAACAAGTTCAATCAGATCTGACGGGCGCTCTCTCAATGGCACCACATCAATCTTAAGTACATTGAGTCGGTAGAACAGATCACGGCGGAAGTGCCCTTTATCGACCTCTTCTTGAAGATTTCGGTTGGTCGCCGCCACTACTCGTACGTCAACGGAAATTTCCTTCTCGCTACCGACTGGACGAATGGTTCTTTGCTCTAACACGCGTAATAACGCAGCTTGCATTGGCAGTGGCATTTCACCGATCTCATCAAGGAACAAGGTGCCACCACTTGCGACTCGGAAAAGACCTTCACGGTTTTTCTTCGCACCAGTAAATGCGCCCGAGGTATGTCCAAACAGTTCACTTTCTAGAAGTTCTGGAGCAATCGCGCCACAGTTGATTGGCACAAATGGACCTGTGCGTTTACTGGCTTCATGTACACCACGAGCAACCAGCTCTTTACCTGTCCCCGACTCACCTTCTATCAGAACGGAAGCTCGAGACGGTGCAAATTGACTGATCAGCAATTTAAGCTGTTTGGTCTTGTCTGAATTCCCGATCAATTCGGTCTTGATATGACGACTAACATCACGCTTCAACGCGTACTGCATTCTTTGGTCGAGTCGCTTATCCATACAACGCAGAACCGCTTGTATCATCTGTTCGAGGTTGAACGGCTTAAGAATAAAATCTGAAGCACCAAGCTTAAGCGCAGATATGGTCATCTCTAGATCGGCATAACCCGTCATAAAAATCACATCGGCGCGTTTGTCGGTGTCGTTAAAGGCCTCTTCCCACTCAATACCAGAACGGCCTGGTAGGTTGATATCAAGGACAATCAGATCAAAATGTTCGCTCGAACGCAGCGTTTCTGCCTCTTCAACCGACCCTGCGCTCGACACCTTGCCAAAGAACTTACCCAGTGCTTTCTTTAAGATAGCCTGCATACCCAATTCATCATCGACCACCAAAACGGAAAACGCCTGATACTGAGTCAATGTGTTCGGGTTGAGATTGGATGCAGATGAACTAGGTAAAGACATAATGATTAGCCGGTGAGAAAAGTTGGGACAGAGTGTACCAATTAACCTTTTGTCCAACAGGGACAATGTGCGACATTTTGTCCTAGCTCATGTTTTGATTCATTTTAACGGGGTAAATGACGCAATTTTGTCCGAAATAACAGCAATTTAATGAAATCTGATGCATGATTTGTTGGCATTAAGATTGCTTATAAGGTGTAGATTTCTAATTACAACAATTAGCGTCTTATGCACATGCCCTTCTTTGAGCCCTTTAAAACTGAAGGCATGTCATTCATTTATAACAGAATGGACATAATAATAATGAAAGCAATTCCCCTAACTATTGCAGCTCTATCTATCGTCAGTTACACGGCTAGCAGCGCGGAAGACACCACTCATATTAAGTTGGCGACAACCACAAGTACTTATCACTCTGGTCTACTGGACTACTTATTGCCTGAGTTCGAAAAAGATTCTGGTATCAAGGTTGATGTTCTTGCCGCTGGTACGGGTAAATCACTTCGCATGGGTGAAAATGGTGACGTTGATTTGGTGATGACTCACGCGCCAAAGGCTGAAGCGAATTTCGTAGAAAAAGGTTACGGCGTTTTACCTCGCAAGCTGATGTACAACGACTTTGTCATCGTTGGCCCACAAAGCGACCCTGCAAAAATTGAATCTCAAAAAGCAGTGGCAGATGTGTTCAAAGCGATCGCGACTAATAACGTGACATTTGTGTCTCGCGGTGACGACTCTGGTACTCATAAGAAAGAGATGGGTATTTGGGCGCAAACTAAAATCGAACCAAACTTTGGTGGCTACCGCAGTGTTGGTCAAGGCATGGGCCCTACTCTGAACATGGCGTCAGAGATGCAAGGTTACACCATGACAGACCGTGGTACTTGGTTGGCTTACCAAAATAAACTGGATCTAAAAATCCTTTTCCAAGGTGACAAGAATCTATTCAACCCTTACCAAGTGATTCTCGTTAACCCTGAGCGCTACCCAAGCATTAACTACCAAGCAGCGAAAGTATTCAGTGATTGGTTGGTTAACCCTAAAGGTCAGAAACTGATTAACGACTTTAAACTGCATGGCAAACAACTGTTTGTTGCAAGCGCAGAATAGTTTGTTGTAAGTGAATAGTCGTTTTCTGTAAGTAAAAGTAGCGCTAAGGGTTCAACCCGAATCAATTAGCGCTACGCTTAACTAAGCAGTTAAGGAAGCACCTAAGCAATGTCGCCTTAAAAACTATCTTGTTTTTACAGCAACTCGCTATAAAGCTGTCTCACTTTAATAACGTTCACGCTTAACAACACATTCATGCTTAGAAACACATTCATGCTTAGAAACACAACGATGCTTAAGAGCAATAGCCGACCAATACACACTCAAATAGTTTGGGTCAGCTATGATTAACATCAGTCATTACCGATAAAACCTATTATCGATTTACACGAGATACTTCATGACCCTATGGCAAACAACGATTGATGCAATGAATCTACTTGTGAGTTTTGACCACGAATTGTGGAAAATCGTCGCGGTATCCTTCAGCGTATCTTTGTCCGCCATCTCATTGGTGATTGTTCCTGCAATCCTTATGGCTTTCTTATTGGCTTACACCGAGTTCCCCGGGAAATGGGCTCTGCTTTCAGTGATCAACACCCTGCAAGCGATCCCTACCGTGGTTATCGGTTTGTTGATGTACATGATGCTCTCTCGCTCTGGCCCGTTAGGTGATTGGCAATTGCTGTTCACCCAAAAGGCGATGATTCTAGGTCAGATGGTGATCTGTTTCCCTATCCTAGTTGCGATGATGCACGGTGCTCTGCAGGCCAGTGACCGCCGAGCGGTAGAAACAGCGCGCACACTTGGCGTATCAACCACTCGCGTGGCGTGTACCTTGATTTGGGAAACGCGTTTTCCTCTGTTGGCTGCAACCATTGCTGCCTTCTCTCGTATCGTGACAGAGGTAGGTTGTTCAATGATGGTTGGTGGCAACATTATGGGAATGACAAGAAATATCCCAACAGCTATTGCCATGGAAAGCCACAAAGGCGCATTTGCTCAAGGTGTCGCCCTCGGTATGGTGTTATTAGCATTGGCATTAGCCCTTAACTTTTTCCTTTCCAGTGTGAGAGGAAAAGGCTATTTAAGAACTTAGGAACGCTGTCATGAGTATAAAAATAACAACGCAGCAAATTTCAATGCGCTACAAAGAGCGTGTTTTGTTCCACATTCCCGAATTGTCGATCGGCCCCAACGATGCCATTTATCTCAAAGGAGACAATGGTGTTGGTAAAACGACCCTACTTAAAATATTGTCTGGATTAATTCAGCCGAGCTCAGGCCGTATTCAGTCTCCAACACAGAGCTGGCAGCAGAAGTTATTCCCACGGCTCAAGTTCAAAGACATCATCTACCTGCATCAAACCCCCTATCTTTTTGATGGCTCGGTGTACCAAAATGTCGCTTATGGCATTCGCTTTAACAAAGAGAGCCAAAAAGATAAGCGAGCTCAAATAATTAATGCATTGAGAATGGTAGGTTTAGAAACCCTGGCAGATGAGCACATTTCTGTGTTGTCTGGCGGTGAGCGTCAACGCGTAGCAATGGCTCGAGCTTGGATTCTTAAGCCTTCAATCTTGCTTATGGATGAACCAAGTGCTTCTTTAGACAAAGAATCTATTGAAAGATTGGTGATTATGGCCGAAGATCTTCTTCAGAGAGGCGCGAGTTTAGTCATCACCAGTCACCAAACTAACGCGTTAACCGATTTATGTAAGAAGCAGTGGTGGATCAAAGACAATACTTTGACCGAATCCCCGCTTCTTCAAGTTATTAAGAAAGATAAAGCACAAGAGAATATTTATGCTGCTTCCAACGCAAACTAGTTGGGTTATTTTGGCTGGCGGACAGGCCAGCCGTATGGGCGGAAAAGATAAAGGACTCGTTGAGCTCAACGGTTCTCCGCTTATTCAATACGTTATAAACAAGCTGTCACAGCAAGACGTCAGCATCACTATCAATGCCAATCGTAACTTAGACAGTTACCAAGCATTTGCTCCGGTTGTTTCCGATTCTTTCCCTGACTACCCAGGTCCATTGGGTGGCATTCATGCTGGTCTTAAAAACGCGAACACAGACTGGGTTGGCTTTGTCCCTTGCGACAGCCCGCAAATCAGTGACGACCTTGTTGAGCGTTTTTGTTCTGCAGTTAAAGAAGACAGCGACATTCTTGTCGCGCATGATGGCGAATTTAAGCAACCTGTATTCACCCTATTCCACAAGCGTGTTCTGCCAAAGTTAGAAGCGTTTTTGGAACGTGGTGATCGTAAAATCATCTTGCTATACAAAGAGTGTGTCACCGAATACGTTGATTTTAGCGATTCTCCTAACTGCTTTGTTAATCTCAACACACCAGAAGAACTCACCCAATTCGGAACGCTTCAATAATGAAAGATTCTAAACAACGCCCTAACCTTCCTTTATTGGGCTTTGCTGCTTATAGCGGTACAGGCAAAACAACCGTACTTGAAGCTCTACTTCCTCTGTTGACTGATGCGGGTTTAAAAGTTGGCGTGTTAAAACATGCTCACCACGATTTTGATGTCGATAAGCCGGGTAAAGACAGTTACCGCTTACGTAAAGCGGGCGCGAACCAAATGTTGATTGCTTCTCGTAATCGTCACGTGATGATGACAGAAACACCAGAAGCCGAAGCAGATTTTGATTACCTGCTAACTCGCTTTGATACCAAAACGCTTGATCTAATTTTGGTTGAAGGCTGTAAGAACATCGCTTTCCCTAAAATTGAATTGCACAGAGATGAAGTGGGTAAACCTTGGTTATACCCGAACGATAACAACATTATTGCTATCGCGGCAGACAGCCAAGTTGAATCAGAGCTGCCACAAATGGCGATCAGCGACTTAGAAGCGATTCGTGATTTCATCATCGATTACGCGCAGTCCTTTGACCTTGCCTCTACAACAGGCAAAGCCGTGTCATGCTCATCTTCAAAAGACGCAGCGCCAGCTGTTTGTTGTGATTCGTTCTCTCCTGCAGGTTTAACCGTTACTCAAGGTCAGCAAAAGATTGTTGATAGCATTGACGCGCTTGATCTCACAGAAAGTGTTGAATTACTGCAAGGCTACGGCCGCGTGCTGGCTGAAGATGTGATTTCACCAATCAACGTTCCTCAGAATACCAACTCTGCAATGGACGGTTATGCGATTCGTAGTGAAGATCTAGAATTGGACAGCTACAACATCGTTGCTGAAGTCATGGCGGGTCACAGCTACGAGCAAATCGTTCAACAAGGTGAAGCGGTTAAGATCATGACCGGCGCACCAATGCCAGAAGGCGTTGATGTCGTCGTGATGCGCGAACAAGCCGTTCAAGATGGCGATAAGGTTAGCTTTCCTGATGCTAAAATCTCAGTTGGACAAAATGTCCGTATGGCAGGTGAAGATTTAGAAATCGGCCAACCTGTCTTTACACGTGGCACACGCATCGAAGCGCCAGAAATGGGCATGATGGCGTCGTTAGGTTTTGGTACCTGCCCTGTTCTGCGTAAAGTGAAAGTGGGTGTGTTCTCTACGGGTGATGAAGTTCAAGCGCCGGGTAGCGAGCAAAAACCAAACTCTATCTACGATTCAAACCGTTTCACTATTATCGGCATGCTTCAAAAGCTTGGTTGTGACATCGTCGATTACGGTATCATCGAAGATGACGAACAAAAGATGATGGATGTACTGCACTCTGCGTCGCTTGAAACCGATATGGTGCTGACTTCTGGTGGTGTGTCTGTTGGTGATGCTGATTACATCAAGCTTGCGTTGGATAAGCTGGGTGAAATCAACTTCTGGCGTATCAACATGCGTCCAGGTCGCCCACTGGCTTACGGTAAAATTGAAGACAAACCGTTCTTTGGTTTGCCGGGTAACCCTGTTGCTGTGATGGTGTCGTTTATTAACTTTGTTGAGCCTGCGATCCGCAAGCTTCAAGGTCAAACGAACTGGACGCCAGTGAAAGCAAATGCTGTAGCAACTGAACAACTGCGCTCACGCCAAGGCCGTACTGAATTTAGCCGTGGTGTGTTCTCGATGAATGAATCTGGCGTGCTTGAAGTGAAAACAACGGGCAAGCAAGGTTCAGGTATTCTGCGTTCAATGAGCGAAGCGAACTGCTTAATCGAAATCTCACCTGCGGTTGATACCGTGAAAGTTGGCGAGACAGTGACGATCATTCCTCTGCAAGGTCGCATTTAACTCAAAACAAACACCTAAATTGACTTAGAAGCTTTTTAATTGATTTGGAAGATCTTCGCCAAAACACAAACGAAGCCCCTATATAGATTTTTTGATGTTAGGGGCTTTTTGTTCTTTTCGTTTCGAGAAAAACAACCTGTTCGTTTCCTAAAAGACAAATAGCTTAAATTACGCTAAACGTTTAGAACGATAATCTTAAGATTTCTTACCATTACCTTGAGCCACGTACGGTTTTTATGTAGAGTGCGCGCAAAGTAATAATTCTATTGGAGAGCACCATGGCTCGTACCATTCTGTACACTTACAAAGACGAAGACAAAGAGTTACTGTTTTCAAAACAAGAACACCGCACGATCCAAGAAGCTGTTGCTGCAGCTGAAGGCATCGACATCTCTGAGTATCTAAAAACTGAGCAACAGCTTGAGTTGATTTCTGATACTAAAGCGGTTCGCAACTACCAAGACAACTACTTCCGCAAGCTTGGCTTTACTAAGCTTACGTTGAAGCAAAAAGACAATCTTGGTGTTGGTAAAAAGAAGAAGTAAGCCCTCTTGGCTCTTTTCTTGATATGCCGTTTCTAGCTTTTCGTTTGTAGTTAACAACTAACAGCTAACGAAACGAAAACACCGAACAATAAAAAATGCCGCAACCTCTTTCGAGATTGCGGCATTTTTATTTGTGCTTTTTAACTATCTAACCTTAGCTAGCTTAACTTAAGTCACGATTACTTAATGTTAAGGAATGCAGCGCCACGAACGCCGCCTGAATCACCGTGCTTCGCTTTGATGATCTTTGGACATTTCGCTACAGACAGTAGGTATTTAGGGATACGCTTTGGCATCTCTTCGTAGATAAGTTCGAAGTTTGAAAGCCCGCCACCCAATGCAACTACGTGTGGATCAAGACCAGTAAACAGGTTCGCGAAACAGATAGCCAATAGCTCCATGAAACGATCAACGTGCTCAGCCGCTTTTGCTTCACCTTCGTTGTACGCTTGAATGATCTCAATCGCTTTCTTTTTCTCACCGAAGTAGTGTTCATAAATCAGTTCAAAGCCACGACCTGATAGGTAGCTGTCTAGACAACCTTTCTTGCCACAACCACAACCTAGTAGCGGTGCGTTATCGCCAAGGTGGAACCAAGCATCAATAGGAAGGCGCATATGGCCCAGTTCACCAGCAACGTGGTTACGGCCAGAGAACACTTTACCTTCGTAAACTAAACCGCCACCAAAACCAGTACCTAAAATTAGGCCTGCTACTGATGGTTCGTCTTTTAGCTCGTCATCCCACGCTTCTGAAAGCGCAAAACAGTTCGCATCGTTTTCAATTTTCACACTACGACCAATAAGCGCTTCTAGGTCTTTACGTAGTGGTTTCCCCGTTGAAGCTGGCACGTTAACAACCAGCATTGTGCCGTCGTCAGCATCTTCCATACCAGGAAGACCAAGACCAATTTTACCTTCGCAAGAAAATTCGCTGTCGTACTTCTTCACCAAACCGGCAATCGTATCAAGTAGCAGTTGATAATCTTCAGTAGGCGTTGGTACGCGTTCTGTTGCTACTCGCTCAAGTTTTTCATTGAACGCACCAAATTCAATTTTTGTGCCGCCAACATCGAAGCCGTAATACATGAAATCTCTCCAATTTTTCCCTAAATTCGGGCAAATAAATTTTTCAAATTAAACATCTAGGAAGCATTATCCATAACACTCCCCCTACAAACCGTGATAGATAACAAACTTATCTCGTGTTCGAATCTGTTTGAACAACAAGTCAGCACAAAGCGGTTAAAGGTTAGAGTGACGTCTCATTTTTAGTGTGCTCTATGAAAGCGTTCAGGCTTGGTTTGGTTGGATCGGACTTATAACGTGTCTTGCTTAGCATGTAGCTTTCGCGAAATGTTTCAAACCACAGCTGTAAAGTTTTTGCGCCCCGCTCTTCACCAGCCTGTTTCAAAACCAAGCTCGCCACTTCTGCAGTCGAAAGATGTTGTTCGTTGTCTGACTTACGCATCATATATTGCGAAACCGATTCTGGTTCAATCGACAACACCGGTAAGTCTTGCAGATACTCTGAACGACGGAAGATACGTCGCGCTTCACGCCAACTGCCATCAATAAAGATCAGCAGCAACGTCTTGTTCGAATCTCGCATTTCACCAAGGTCTGCAACCACGCGCGATTTGTCATCGGTATAATCTTCAGGAAAGACCACGACTGGCTGATATTTATCGTCTTTTAGCACATCAAGCATCTCTTGATTCGGTTCAGTGCGGTGCCAAAGGTAGGCATAGCTGTCTTTAACGGTATCAAGGATTAAACGGCCGGTATTACTTGGTTTGAGTATTTCGTTGTCCGATAAGATCAACATGGTCGCGACGTTCGTATTTACGTCTGGTTGATGTTCACAGATACAGCTGTCTTGTTTGATTTTACAGAACTCACATCGAACCACTTTACACCCGCGCGCGTTAAACGGCTTGGTAGAAAGAGACAAACGGTGTTGATATAAACGGTGAAAAGCGTGGATTCTCATGGACAATAACGATAAATCTAGAAAAGTGGCACGATTGTACTTACAGTGTCCCTAGAATGATAGAAGGAATTCCCATGCAAGACCCATCACTGCTTCGCCTTGTTTGTTTTATTGTCGTTTTTGGATTGTGTTCGCTTTGGGAATACCGCTTTCCACGTAAAGCACTGACTCAAAGCAAATGGTTTCGCTGGGGAAACAACTTTGCGCTGGTTGCTTTGAACAGCTTTCTGTTAGCCACTCTAATTCCTATCGCAGCATTCCAAGCGGCGGTTATCGCACAAGACAACCAATGGGGTTTGTTCAATACCCTGTCACTTCCGAAAGAATTGACCATTCTGATCTGTGTATTGCTCTTGGATTGTGCCATTTACCTACAGCACTTGGTGTTTCACCGAGTTCCTTGGCTGTGGAAGCTACATCGAGTTCACCATGCGGACCTCGATATCGATGTCACAACCGGAACGCGCTTTCACCCTATTGAGATGATTCTTTCAATGCTTATCAAAGTGAGCTTGGTGATCGCGCTTGGTGTGCCTGTCATTGCTGTCGTGATCTTTGAAATTGTTCTTAATGCGAGTGCGATGTTTAACCATAGCAATGCACGGCTTCCACTATGGATTGATAAACGATTAAGAAAAGTGATTGTGACACCCGACATGCACCGCGTTCATCACTCGGTCATTGTGAAAGAAACCCATTCAAACTTTGGTTTCTTTTTATCTGTGTGGGACATCTGGTTTAAGACTTACCGCGCCCAACCCAAGCTTGGCCATGATAAGGTGCATATTGGTGTTCCCGAGATTCAAGATGGTAAAGAGCAACGGCTAGATTTAATGTTGCGTCAACCATTTGTACGATTCCCGACAACGAAAGACTAGGTTCGAATTCAGTTGAGTCTCAAACTTGTATTGAGATGAACTTATCTTAATACCAAAGTTATCTTAATCCGAGAACAAAACGGCCTTAGATTCTTGTGAGAACTTAAGGGCGTTTCTGTATCGATAGAATTATAAGCGTAGCTAGTGCTTCAAATCTTGTGCTGTTTGGCTTAACTCAGCACGCTCGTTTACTTTAAAACGTACTTATGAAGCATTGCTTGTTGGTGGCCAGCTATCTCTCCGACTTGCTCTGAACTCTCGATCATAGATTCAAGTTGCAGCTTAGTATTCTCGCCCTGCTCAGATACTCGAGTGATTGAATGGGTAACATCGACAGTTGCACGAGCTTGTTCTTCCGTAGCCACCATGATTTGCTCAACACGCCCTTTGATCTGGCTTACTGCAAATTCGATTTTCTCGAAGGCTTGTCTTACATCGCCACTGGTTTGCAATGCATTGGCCATCTCACTTCTCGATTCCGTTACAGAAGCACGTGAGCGATCTGCCGCCGCGACTAGTTCGTTCATCATGCTACGAATATTGGTGGTTTGCTGGGATGTGCCGCTCGCCAATTTACGCACTTCGTCTGCAACTACTGCGAAACCTCGACCTTGTTCACCTGCTCGCGCCGCTTCTATCGCAGCGTTCAGTGCCAATAAGTTGGTATTTTCAGCGATACCACTGATCATGTCGACCATTTCACGAATCTGCTTAACTCGACCATCCAAGTCAGCCATCGACTCTTCACTCATGCTAAGAGACTGCTCAAGCGCTTGTAATCGTTGTTGGTTAAGGCCAACCACTTGGCTGCCATTCACTGACTCATCTTCTGCTATTTGTGCATCGTCGTTCGATGCGTTAGAGATACGAGCTATCTCACCAATCGATGCTTCTAGTTCAGTAATGGTGGTGATCATATTCTGAAGTGATTCGTTCTGTTCGTTCAAGCTCGAATTGGTTTGCTCTGCAGCGTCGTGGCTTACTTCTGCGGTTTGGTAAAGCGTTTCACAGTTGCGCGTGACCAAACGAACCGAATCAGCTGTGGAATCAACGACCGTATTGAGCTTTGAAGTAATAACTTGCAGCTCTAACGGCCCAAGCAATTCGCTCTGTTTAGAGAAGTCATGATCTGCCAGTGAACTCAACTGTTGAGTAATGTTTTTAAGCCCTTTATTCATCCAACGGCGTAACATGAACCATGAAATCACAATGATTACGGCAATCACTAGCCCGCTGATAAACAACACACGATCAATATTGGTGATGGTTTGATTTACAATCAGTTCACTTTCATCAATCAGGTGGGAAGCGGTAGAAGACAGCTGATTCAATGTGCTAATGACGGTGTTCGCTAAGTTAATGACTTGCGTTAAGTTCTGCTCTTGCTGCTGAACCAGTTCGAGTTTCAAGAAGATTTGTTTGATTACGCCTTCTTCGGTAAAGCCTTCTTTCACCATCTCATAAGGCGCCGTCAAGCTCGCGAACTCAGCGATGTCTGGATGCCAATCGGCAAAATCGCTGTAAGCCAAGTTAAGGCCTGCGATTCGGTTTCTCAATTGACGGTATTCGTCTTGTGCTTTATCAATGTCAGATTGCATCATCAGCATCAAGAAGGTGTTCGCCATAGCAGACGCGCTGGATGTAAATCGGTTCGCGGCATCGCTCGCTTCTGGGTTGTCTTCAACCAAGAATGAGCTGATTCTATTCATTTCTGGTCCGATAGACCCAACGCCATAACGGAACTCACCCATTTTACTGTCGATCAGATTTTGCTTACTTTGAATTTCGATCTGCGCCAGCAGTACCGTGTTGGTCATGGTTTGCAGTTGCGCCATGTCATCGATAAGGTTTTGTTGTTGCTCTAAAGAGATTGCATCAGGAAAAGATTGGGAGATAAAAAGGAGTTCCTCTAGCGTGGTATTGCTCTCTGTCGCGAGTTGGTCAATTGAGCCCCTTGTGGCATTCAGTGTATCTAAGTCGGTTGATTGGGTGCTGTAAGTGAGAAGTTTTACTTGTTCTAATACGCTTTGCGTTAATTCGGCATTATCTAGAGCAAGGGGTAATGCTTGTTCCGAGAGTGCATCAAAATGTCCCCCGACCCGTTCAACGCCCCGAATGCTAACCATTGATAAAAAACTAACAAGTAAAAGAATGGAAATAAATACAGCAGTGACGGTTTGAATGAGCGAGAATGTATAACGTGAGGGTTTTATTGATAAATTTGTGTCGGGCATGTGAAATCCAGTTTGACTACGAAAAGAGATATCCTTAAGTTAGGTCGTATACTAGAAGTCCTTGATGACGTTTTTATTTCAGTTTTTTGTCAGAAGAGTTACATATGAAAATCAGAAAAATGGCTGTAGTTACAATAACTTTAGCAACATTGGCTGCTTGTAGCTCGTCACCATCGCCTTCTCAGCTCAGTCAAACCGCACAGAGACCCCTATCAAAATCAGAACAATCGACTACAAACGCCTATATGAGCGTGTATGAACAGTGGAAAGGTGTGCCATACCATTTCGGTGGGACATCATTTCGAGGTATAGATTGCTCTGCTTTTGTTCAAATCGCCGTGCAAAATGCGACTCAACAAGCCCTACCAAGAACCACAAAAGACCAGAGTAAAAAGGGAAAAGAAATTGCGTATGGGGAAGCAACAAGCGGTGACTTGGTGTTTTTCAAGACTTCGATGACGGTGCGACATGTAGGCGTTTACTTAGGAAATAATCAATTCCTACATGCTTCTACATCGAAAGGTGTGATTATATCGAGGCTGGACAACCCTTATTGGGCTTCCAAGTTTTGGCACTTTAGGCGTTTATAGCGATTCAAAAGATTCACCGCTGAACGACATAACATGAAACGTTACGGCTTAAACGCCTTTTACCATTTTAGAGTGATACGCGAATAGCTAGTCGTATTTAGCAACAGCCGTATCAAACAGGTTCTTCACTAACGCGATATATTCATCAAGAAATACAATTTGTTCGTTAGTCGCTTTCTTAGCCCACACACCCGCTAATACTTCACCAAGATCCGCTACTACGGCATCTGCTTCTTTCAAAAGTTGAAAACGAACGCTCGAATGCAACTCTGGGTTTTGCTCGAAAATAGCCATGATGTTCGTTGAAATCATGTCGGTAACAATATCTTCGACACTTTCGTTTCCAGTATCACCATTACTATTGGTAAACACATCAAGGTTGAATGATAGGTGCTCGATTAAAGCCAAATAGCCATCGGTTTCTACAACCACAATAATTCTCCGTTTTAAGCTCTAGAGCAGATTAATACGTACTTGCCTAATACTATGTAAATGAAGCTATTTGTCATCACTTTATTGCCCAAAACCGCATTAAAATGATCCTAGTTAGTATTTCAGCTTAAAATTAAATCGATATAGCTTTATGTGGTATACCTGCCTACTTACGACATAAGTAAATTCACGCCAACAAAGTGTAAGACAAACTTTGAAGCAAAGTATTGCGCCAGTTAACAATAGCCCTTTCAACTAACTCTAAAAGCTCATTTAATTTAGTCGCTAGACAATAACAAGCTCAAATCACTTTTCCAGTTTGTTGCGTTCAAAACCGTTTCGATTGTGAGACCAGTTCCAAACTATTTCATCACGTCAGGTTTTCAATTTATGTTTGTATTTCAAAGAGCTTGAATCAGGTCGAGTTCACAATTCGGCCAATTGATTCTGCGTAAGATGAAGAAGAGCTAAGAACATTGACGAGTGCGTCTATAAATTGTTCAGATTTATCCTAAACTATTGCTATTAAACAAACAGTATTTCTAACCTTCAATCTTTTTAATTTTCAGTCTTTGAGGATTTCCTATGTGGCAGGCCATTTCTCAACAACTTTCAGATACTCTTCTATTTAACTTTCAGATTACTGAACGTACCAAGGTTTCTGGTGGCGACATTAACGATTGCTATATGATCAGCGATGGTAATGAACGTTACTTTGTGAAAGTGAATCAGCGAGAATTTTTACCTAAGTTTGAAATTGAAGCTGAGAACTTACGCTTGTTAAGAGAAACCTCCACCGTTTACGTTCCTGAGTTGGTGCTTATTGGCAAAACCAAAGAGTGCTCGTTCATTATTCTCAATTACTTGCCGACCAAACCGCTCGAGACGGGCAACAACAGCTTCGATTTCGGCGTTCAGCTTGCGCAGCTTCATCAATGGGGCGAGCAAAAAGAGTTTGGTTGCGACCAAGACAACTATATCGGCAGCACACTTCAACCTAACCCTTGGCATAAGAAATGGGGTCGCTTTTTCTCCGAGCAACGCATTGGTTTCCAACTGCAACTGCTCAAAGAGAAAGGCATCGAGTTTGGTGATATTGATGACATCGTTGATGTGGTGAATATGCGTCTTGCTGGCCATAACCCTCGCCCTTCTTTGCTTCATGGGGATCTTTGGAATGGCAATGTAGCAAATTCAGCCTTTGGGCCAATCTGTTACGACCCGGCTTGTTATTGGGGTGATCATGAATGCGATTTGGCATTGACGGAATTGTTTGAAGGGTTTCCAAAAGAGTTTTATGAAGGTTATCAGAGCGTCAATCCACTCGACGTTGGCTATAATGATCGGAAAGACATTTACAACTTGTACCATCTTCTTAACCACTGCAATCAATTTGGCGGCGAATATTTAGCACAAACTGAAGCATGCATTCAGAAGATACAGGCCGTTTAATACCAATCACAGCGAGCTAAGTCGATCTATAAAGCTACTGCGGTCTATACAAGCTGCAGCGATCTATAAAGCGACTACGATTGAGACAAGTTACAGTGAGGAGAATTCGCGATGCATAAATACACAGAGAAACATGTCTCCTGCCCCCACTGTGGGCATGCCATCAGCATAACGCTTGATGCTTCTAATGGGAGCCAAGATTTTTATGACGATTGCCCAGCATGTTGCAATGCCATTCACCTCGACATGCAGGTAGATGAGGTAAGAGACAGGATTAATCTCTCGATTGATGCAGACGACGAACAAGTCTTCTAACACCTACTCTCTTGTCGAGTTGGCTCTACACCTCGATTTAAAGCTACCCTCGATTTTGAGGCTAGCCTAGAAAAACGCAAATACACACAAATAGAAAAAGAGCACTCAATGTGCTCTTTTTTAATGTCTTCGACGTTTACTTAGTCAGCGCTTTTTAAGCAAGTGCTGTTGATAAACCGCAACTACTATTTTTGGTTTGCTAGTACGCGTTCAACAGTATCAACAATCGCTTGTGTTTGAGGATCAAACTCAATGTTTACTTGGTCGCCTACTTCACGGCCGCCAAACAGAGTACGATTCAGTGTTTCTGGGATCAGGTGAACGGAGAAACGGTTCTCTTCCACTTCACCAATCGTTAATGAACAACCATCAACTCCGATGTAGCCCTTGCTCAACACATACTTCATTGATTCTTGAGGCAGCTCAAACCAAAGCGTGCGGTTGTTTTCTGTCTTAATCACATCAACGAGATTAGCCATCAAAGTAATGTGGCCAGACATGCTATGCCCGCCAATTTCGTCACCAAACTTTGCTGCACGCTCAACATTCACTTTGTCACCAACATTCAGCTGGCCTAAGTTCGTCAATCGCAATGTCGCTTGCATTAAATCAAAAGCAATCTGGTTGCCAGAAATTTCCGTTACCGTTAAGCAACAACCGTTATGAGCTACTGAAGCACCAATTGCTAATCCGTCAACCAATTCGTCACTTAACTCAATGGTATGAGTTTGAAACAACTCTTTTTTGTTTATAGCAACCAGTGTTGCCATGCCTTGAACGATACCTGTAAACATAAGATTCCTATTTAGCATTCTAATAACAGTTTTTCATAGCAGTTATTGTGACATTTCTTTATGATTCGTCCAGTGGAAGCTTAAGATCATTGTCTCTGATTCCTTCAGAATGTCCTTTCCTACACTATTATTCTAATTTTCCCTCTTATTTGGAGTTGTTTGTGCATCGTTACAAAGAAGAATCCTCGAATCTAATCAAACTTGCGACCCCAGTATTGATCGCATCTGTTGCACAAACTGGAATGGGTTTTGTTGATACCGTGATGGCCGGTGGCGTAAGTGCTATCGATATGGCCGCGGTTTCGATTGCAGCAAGCATCTGGCTACCATCAATCTTATTTGGTGTCGGTCTATTGATGGCGTTGGTTCCTGTCGTTGCACAACTGAATGGTTCTGGTCGACAAGTCAAAATTCCATTTGAGATTCAACAAGGTGCTTTTTTAGCACTCGTCATTTCCCTTCCAATCATTGGCGTCCTGTTCCAGACGCAATTGATATTGGAGTGGATGGACATTGAACAACTCATGGCGGAAAAGACCATCGGCTATATGAATGCGGTGATGTTTGCTGTACCTGCATTTTTGTTGTTCCAAACATTGCGAAGCTTTACCGATGGTATGTCTTTAACTAAGCCTGCGATGGTGATTGGTTTTATTGGTTTGCTATTAAACATCCCGCTCAACTGGATGTTCGTATACGGAAAACTTGGTGCTCCTGCTCTGGGTGGTGTTGGCTGTGGCGTTGCAACGGCTATCGTATATTGGGTGATGTTTGCTCTGCTGTTCGCTTACGTTTTAACATCAAAGCGTTTGGCGAAAATCAACATCTTCGGTACGTTCCATAAACCGCAACTTAAAGCTCAAATCCGTCTGTTTAGACTTGGTTTCCCAGTCGCGGCCGCTATCTTCTTCGAGGTAACTCTGTTTGCGGTGGTTTCTCTGTTGGTTGCACCATTAGGTTCATTGATTGTTGCGGCGCACCAAGTCGCGATCAACTTCTCTTCGCTGGTCTTCATGATTCCAATGAGTATCGGTGCAGCCGTGAGTATTCGTGTTGGGCATAAGTTGGGCGAAAACAACACCGAAGGCGCTAAGATCGCGACACACGTGGGTATCATTGTTGGTTTAGTGACAGCCTTAATGACAGCGGCGTTAACGGTTCTGTTTAGAGAGCAGGTTGCATTACTTTACACAGAGAACACTGCGGTAATTACCGTTGCAATGCAGTTGCTGTTGTTCGCGGCGGTTTATCAATGTACTGACGCCATCCAAGTTATCGCTGCAGGTGCTCTACGTGGCTACAAAGACATGCGTTCAATCTTCAACATTACCTTCGTTGCTTACTGGTTGCTTGGCCTTCCTATCGGCTACATCTTGGGTATGAAAGATTGGATTGTTGAACCTATGGGTGCGCACGGCTTCTGGATTGGTTTCATCGTCGGTCTAACGTCAGCAGCGATTATGCTAGGAATGCGCTTACACTGGATGCACAAGCAGGATGATGACGTACAGTTAGAATTTAGTTCTCGTTAGATTCGCACTCGCTTAGTCGGTCTATCTGATTTCGAACACAAAAAAGAGTTCTGATTTTCAGGGCTCTTTTTCGTTTAATGGTTAGGTAGATCGTATCTGCCTTAATATTCACTCTTCTCTCGTACAAAGCGGGCAAACTTGGGTTTTCCGTTTTGAGTAAAACCATTGTAGCGAAAGGTAATACGGCTTCCGATTTCAGGCGGTGCAAGTCTCATTTGGTCACTGAACCCGCTGCCGATATAAAATTCTACCCCCTCTTCTGTGTGAACCAAAATTGAACCCATCATCCCTTTATACTTCCCTGTACCACCCTTGTAACCAATAACCGTGGCTTCGGCATCATGATGCCTTTTAAGCTTTAACAAATCATTACTTCGGCCTGCTTGATAACGACTGGTGATCTTTCTAAGCATCAAACCTTCGCCATTACGCTCATCGACATTATCAAGTTGATGAAACAAAGCCTCTTCACTGTGAATTGGTACATGTTCTATGTAACTGACGTGAGATTCTCTAATCACCCTTACCCAATGCAAAATGTTGTAATAGCGCTTTTGATAATCTCCCGCAGCGCCGGGCATATCAAACAGCATGAAGTCGATTTGCCGCCATGCAGTGTCACTCGGCGTTTGGTCGAGAACGGTAGATTGAACGAGATGGAACTTGCCCCTTCCTGCCCACAACTCCCCTTCGAGATGGACCTTAGGCAAGTTTTCCGTAAACCACTTGGGTGAGTAAATGCGATTACCATTGCGTGTATAAAGGTGTTGTCCATCCCATAGAGCGCGAATCCCATCAAGTTTTTCACTCTTCCAGTATTCAGAAACATCTATGCCTTGCTGGTAGGAGTTTGCTAGCACCAAATGGTCAGGAGGCAAATAGGATGAATGAGATGAAAGCGAACACGCCCATAGAGTGGCTAAAGCCAGTTTGGTTAATCTCATCATCTGCTCCATATTAATATCTGTAGTGGTCAACAAATGTCTTTAATCCTAAGCGCTCTAACACCCAGTTAGACAATCTTTGCCAGAAGATGCGATCCACTCACCAACCTTATCTAACCCTTGCATTAATTCACTAGAGTAATGATTTATGGCTCTCATATGTTCCGCCGTTTTTAGTTCTCATATTGAGAAACGCCTTTTCTCAATATGAGATGGGAATTCGCACTAAATATAACTCATTGAAAAATAATAACATAAAAGTTGGCACATTCAGTGCACTTGTCAATACATACTTAAAGGAGATATCGCTATGGAACTACGTAAGATTGATTTGAATACAACGACACTGACGCTTTCTATCTTCGGTGATTTGGATGCAGCAGGCAGTCGTGATGCACAAACAGACATCGATGATGTGATTTCTAACGATGGCCACCCTGAAATCGAAGTTGATTTTAGCCAGGTCGAGTTTTTAGATTCATCTGGTGTTGGCGCGATTGTTTATATGTTCAAACGCCTGACTGAGCGCGAACGCAACATGCGACTTGAAAATGTGACTGGTCAGCCTCTTGAAATTATGAACCTACTACGTATTGGCCACGCTATCCCAGTAAATTCAAAAAATCCTACAAATTCATGAAGATCCACTAAGCTAGAAGTAACAAAAAATAATAATAAAAATTAGAAACATAGGACGTTGGCATGAAAATACTGAAAAACTACATAGCCCTTTCTCTGTATGCTCTCGTTCTGGGTGGCTGTACTAGCTATCCTGAACAAGGCACAGGGGGTTTGGCGGAAAGTTATGATTCTATCAACTATCAAAACTCAGACTTCTCTCCTGTCATGCCAGACGAGCCACTTGGTCCAGAACATGGATTACGCTTTGATTGGCAGCTTGCTAAATTGCACCTTGATGCCCTGATCCAAGAAGGCGCTCGTTGGTGCTTCCCCGCTGCTGTTGTTCAAGCAATCGAAAAACAAAATCGTATTGCTCGTGAACTTCAAGGCGGTCTACTACTGGATGCAGCCAACGACTTAGTGATTCAAAGAAAACGCCTAAATGAACTTGAAGTCCAACTGGATTACGTAACCTCTCAAGCCCGCTGTGAGCCACCAAAAAATGAAACCCAATTTAGAATGCAACTGTCAGTTATCGAACAGTTATATGACCTGCTTAATGTTGATAACCAATTCGCGGAAGATTCGATTGAAGTAAACCCGAAGTACATGGGAAGACTTGCGGAAGCAACCAGCCTACTCAAAGAACACAAATCTCTAGACCTTGTTGTTACCGGCCATGCTGATGCGACAGGTACTGAAGAATACAACGATAAGTTAGCACTTGGACGAGCGAAACAAGTCGAACGCTACCTGACTATTTTTGGCTTAGGCGCTCAACGAATCAAAGCCGTATCTGTTGGCGAAACCGTCCCTCTTTTTGAAGGTGAATCTGACGGCACACGTTTAACTAACCGCCGAGTAAGTATCGAAGTTATCTCGCCTAAGAATGCCGAGAAAATGGGAGGTGGACTATGAAATCCTTGATCGCTTTTATCATCACCCTATCGTTATGCTTTGCGAATGTCGTCAATGCTAACGACGAGTTTTCAGACGCGGTTCAAGTCGGTGACCTTATCCAAGTTAACGTACCCGGTGAAAGTACCTTAAACACGGGGTTCCAGGTGGATAAGCGTGGCCGTATTACCCTTCCTGAAGTAGGCGCTGTGTTTGTTGCCGGTTACGACAGTGAGCAGCTTAACAAAGTCGTTCTAGAGTCATTGGCAACCGCTTATAAAGATCTTTCAAACGCTTCAGTTTATGTGAAAGAGCAGCAAATCATTATCTACGTGCAAGGCTATGTAGAGCAGCCTGGCGAATACACGCTCGCATTAGGTTCTAGCATCCAAATGGCACTTTACGCTGCGGGTGGTTTACGCCCGGGCGCGCAACTGGATAAGCTGATTCTTAAGCGAGGCGCAGATAAGAAAGAGTTTAACTACAAACGATTCCTTGATTCAGGAGACGAGTCAACATTACCCACTCTGCAATCACTGGATTCACTATTCGTTCCAGCTTCTCCATTAGTCGGTAACATCGAGCAAGAGTTTGACGCAGCAAAGCTTGCTAACTCAGGTGACAGTGCTGATTCTCGTAACTCCATCAAAGTGTTTGGTGAGGTGAACGCGCCGGGTTCGTTCACTTACAAAGAGAACACCGACCTTGTCGACGTACTTATGCGTTCGGGTGGCGTAACTCGTTATGCCAGTGTTGAGCAAATCCGAGTGATTTCGAACAATACCCCAACGCTATTCAACCTAAAACGTTACTTAGATTCTGGTGACGAAAGCCTGCTTCCAATTTTACGTCCGGGCGCGACCATTTTCGTTCCTAAGCAAGAAGAAGAGATCAAATCTGGGGCGAATATGGTTTACGTGATGGGCGAAGTCGCAGCACCTGGTGCTTTTGAAGGCAAGAGAGACGCGACATTTATGGATATCTTAGCTAATGCGGGCGGGCCAACTCGATTTGCAGAGTCGCGACAAATCCGTGTCATCAAAGCAGATGGCAGAGTGCTTAAATTCGATTTAGCGGCTTACACTGAAGGCTTACCTAACTCTAACCCTCCTAGCATCAAAGCTGGTGACGCGATTTTCGTTCCTGAGAAAACCGACATGAACGAGAAGTCTTGGTTGAAAATCACGCCAGACCGAGCAGTTAACGTGATTGGTGAGGTAAATCGACCTGGTCGTATTGAATGGTCAGACGAAATGAACTTCATGGGATTACTGGCACACGTCGGCGGCCCTACACTACGCGCTGACACATCGAAAATTGAAGTCGTGACTGGTAGAAAGTTGGTTGTATTTAACCTTGATGATTTCATTCGAAATGGCGCGCCACGTGACCAAATGCCTCAAATTCGCGCGGGTTCTATCGTGCGTGTTCACGACTTGCCACAAGATCCTTCCGACAATAAATCACAATGGGTTCGTCAAAGCTCTGATGCTTCGATCTACATCTTTGGACAAGTGAATGCGCCCGGTCGTTACCGCTTCACCAAAGACATGCACTTCCTTGATATCTTGTCTGCGGCTGACGGTCCAACAAAGGATGCTGACATCCACAACGTTCGAGTAACGCATCGTGACAAAACCTATTCGCAAGTAAGCAAACTTAACTTATCACTGTACTTCGAAACCGGTGACGAATCGTTACTGCCAAACGTAACCACTGGCGATACGATTTACATCCCAGAGAAAGGCAAAAACTGGCTAGATACACCGAAAGAAGAAACCGTTCGTGTGCTTGGTGCGATTAACAACCCAGGCCGTTATGTGTTCAACGACAACATGACCATTCTAGATATTCTGGCAGAAGCAGCAGGCCCTACCGACAATGCTTACGTAGAGAAAATTACCATCGTAAATATGTCTTGCTGCCAAGGTCAGGCCCGTACTTTTGACCTTGTAGAGTTCAGTAAAACGGCGAACATTTACAACCTGCCGGTGCTACGCGCTGGTGACACGATTTACATTCCAGACCGTCGCGAAAGCTTTATTGAAAAAGCACGTGTCGGACTTGATGACATACTGCGTATTACGACCACCATCGTATTAATAGGAGCTTTATAATGACTATCTCAGCGACCCATGCCGAAGTCGAGCAACTGTATTTAGCTTCTGAACTTAACGGCCAAAAATCAATATGCGTGACCGCCTGCCATTCAGGTGACGGGGTAACATCTATTGCAACCGCATTAGCTGAGCGTTTTCTTCTCGCCGGCCATTCAACGCTTTATGTTGATCTCAACTTGTTCAACCCTGCTTTCAAAGATTTGAATATGCTAGAAGACAATCAGCAAGACAAATTAATAGAACACGTTGAATCTCAGCGTACGTTTATCGGTGTCCCTGCTCCACAAGTTGCTTCAACGCAATTGGCTTATAAAGATCCGACAACGTTACAAAAAGTAGTCAACAAATGGTTAGAGAAATACGACAGAGTCATCATTGATACCTCACCGCTTCTCAACATAAACAAAGGCAATATTCCGGCGCAGTCTGTCGCGAGCGCTTGTGACAGTACACTTATGGTTGTCGCCTATGGTGAAACGTCGACTCACCACCTAGAACAAGCGAAAAAGCTGCTTGATGCACAAAGCATCAACCTAATGGGCTGCGTGATGAACATGAAACAAAAACCCAGCTTTGCACAAGAGTTGGTCAGACAAATCAATCGAATGAAATTCATCCCCGTTAAGCTTCGCGATAGCTTGGCAAACAAGCTGTATCAAAATGAATTTTTGAACCTTCCGATGTAACTTTCTTTTGCTACTTTCTGGCTGTCATTAAAATCATGACAGCCACCTATCCTATTAGACTTCAAGCCCCGACAATTCTTAATAACTCAAAACCAAATTGGGTGTTTTTGGCGAAATTATTATTAAAAATAAGATTTTAAAAACCATTCAACGCATTTCACACACATCAACCATGGTCTTACCACCTTTAAATCCCTTCAAAAATCAACAGCCCCACGCCTAACTTTAGCGGTAATGTGACACAGACGGTTAAAGTGCCATGTAAATCGCATCAAAGATGGAATTCGTACGATTATTCCCTAAGATTATAAATAGAGGTGGTTTTTGACGAATTTGTAATAGTTTGACAAAGTTATCCGATGGCTGTTGAAACACAGTGGATGAATTGGCAAATCACACTTCACTGACTTTGCACGTTTATCTATTCAAACTTCACCCATCCCTCCTTCTGCTCAAATGGTTCAAATACACGGAAAGGATCACCATCGAGCAATTTAGATAATCAATTTACCTTGGTTACCTTAGTTGTATTATTAAAGAGAAAGGAAACTCAATATGAAATACAAGTTAAGCTCCGTATTTTTGTTAGTAGCAGCAGCCAGCGGTAATGCTAACGCTGGAGAATGTGGCAGCGTAACAATCGCAGATATGAACTGGAACTCTGCAACACTGATCGCCAATATCGACCAATTCATCCTTGAACATGGTTATGGGTGTGATGCTGAACTTATCCCTGGCGACACTATGCCAACAGGCACGTCTATGGTCGAAAAAGGCCAGCCTGATGTTGCACCTGAACTTTGGAGCAACAGCTTAAAAGACGCATTAGATAAAGGTGTTGAAGAAAAACGTCTTCGCTACGCAGGTAAAGCACTTGTGAACGGCGGTGAAGAAGGCTTTTGGGTTCCGGCTTACCTAGTAAAACAGTACCCTGAAATGGCAACCATCGAAGGCGTACGCAAAAATGCAAGCTTATTCAAACACCCTGAAGACCCAGATACATCTGCATTCTACAGCTGCCCTGCAGGCTGGAACTGTCAGATCAGCGCCGGAAACTTGTTTAATGCTCTTGAGCTAGAAAACAGTGGTTTCACGATTGTTGATCCAGGCTCGAGTGCCGGCTTATCTGGCTCTATCGCAAAAGCTTATGAACGTGAAGAAGCTTGGTTTGGTTACTACTGGGCACCGACCGCTGTGCTAGGTAAATACGACATGGTTAAAGTCGACTTTGGCAGTGGCGTTAATGAGGAAGAGTTCCTTAACTGTACCACCAAAGAAGATTGTGAATCGCCAAAAGCGACCATGTACCCGCCTTCACCTGTTCACACGATTACCACTGAAAGTTTTGCGTCACGTGCTCCTGAAGCATACGACTACTTTACTAAACGTGGTTTCACAAACGACAAAATGAACTCGCTACTTGCTTGGATGGAAGACAACCAAGCTGATGGCGAAGAAGCGAGTCTGCATTTCTTAAGTGAATTCCCAGAAGTATGGCACCCATGGGTTTCTGAAGAAGTGGCTAAGAAAGTTGAAGCAGAGCTGTAAGAGCTTGATTTAATAACAAGTAATTACGCTTCAACAATAAAACAGAAATAACGTCGCTATACTTGATGTTATTCATGATTCGGAGCCCTTTTCATTAGCGATTTTCTTATCGCATGGACAAGTGGCTCCGAACTATAAGGATATAAAATGGCTGACAGCAATTGGTTATCAAGCTTTCCAGAGATGGAACGCGGTGATTTACGAACCATAAAAAAGACGCTAGATGGCGCATACCGTGAATTTTCCCGTGAATACGGCGAAATGATTGAATCTCTCTTTGACCCTCTTCTTTCATTCCTTGTTTGGTTTGAAAAACTCCTTATCTCAACACCTTGGATTATAGTCCTTGCCGTGTGTACCAGCCTTGTCTACGCAGCAAGCCGTTCTTGGAAACTGGCTTTAGGCTGTGTTGTTTCGCTGCTTCTCATCGGTTACTTTGGAATGTGGGAAGACACCATGCGAACGCTCAGTATCATTACTGTGTGTACCTTGGTTTCAATATTCTTAGGCATTCCAATTGGCATTGCGATGGCTCGTTCAAATCGAGCGCAATCTATCGTTACGCCGATGCTCGATATCATGCAAACCATGCCTGCATTCGTTTACTTGATTCCAGTGGTAATGCTACTTGGTATCGGTAAGATTCCAGGGCTAATCGCCGTTGTTATCTACGCGATTCCACCTGTGATTCGTTTGACCAATCTAGGCATACGCCTAGTCGATAAAGAAGTCCTTGAAGCCGCTACCGCTTTTGGTGCGAGCAAAAAGCAGCGCTTGTGGGGTGTTCAACTTCCTCTAGCAATGCCAACCATTATGGCGGGTATCAACCAAACCATCATGATGGCACTGTCTATGGTTGTTATCGCATCCATGATTGGTGTTAAAGGCCTAGGACAACCGGTTCTTAAATCGATCACCAACCAATACTTCACATTAGGCTTGATGAATGGTTTCGCCATCGTTGCCCTCGCAATCCTTTTTGACCGCGCTTCACAAGCGTACGCAAGAAGAACTAATGCGCATTTAGGAGGATTCAAGCATGACTAAACCATTGATTGAAATTAGTGGTCTATACAAGGTGTTTGGACCGAAACCAATGTCTGTTATGAACCGAGTTCAAAACGGCGAACACAAAGATCAGATTCTTGCGGATACGGGTCATACCGTTGGTTTAAAAGAGATTAACCTTGAGATTAACCGTGGCGAAATCTTCGTAATCATGGGGCTTTCTGGCTCGGGTAAATCGACGCTGATTCGCCACTTCAACCGTTTGATTGACCCTACTCAAGGTAAAATCATGGTTGAAGGCATTGATGTGATGAGCCTCAACACTAAACAGCTAGAAGAGTTCCGTCGTCATAAAATGTCGATGGTCTTCCAACGCTTTGGCTTAATGCCTCATCGCACTGTGGTTGAAAACGTTGCGTACGGGTTGGAAGTACAAGGCATCAAAAAAGAAGACCGTTTAGCGAAAGCCAACGAATGGTTAGAAACCGTGGGCTTGAAAGGTTACGGCAAGCAATACCCTGCGCAACTTTCAGGTGGTCAGCAACAACGTGTTGGCCTTTCTCGCGCTCTATGTACTAACGCCGAAATCTTGTTAATGGATGAAGCCTTTTCGGCACTCGATCCTTTGATTCGAAGTGAAATGCAAGATCAGCTTATCGAACTTCAAGAGAAGCTTCATAAGACGATTGTTTTCATCACTCATGATCTGGACGAAGCACTCCGTCTAGGCGATCGAATCGCAATTTTGAAAGACGGCGAGTTAGTGCAACAAGGCACACCACATGAGATTCTGCTAAATCCAGCCGATGATTACGTGGAAGCGTTCGTGAAAGACGTAAACCGTGCTCGCGCATTGACCGTTGAAACCGTTATGCAGCCTCCTCTCTATCGAATCACATCAGAAACGATTGAAGGTGCTCTGGCACAAATGAAGATGCTTAAAAACGATTACGCTTATCACGTAACGGATGACGGCTATCAAGGCCTAGTCACACAAGAGAGCCTACAAGACGCCGTTGAAGATTCATCGGTACATGACTTTAGTGATGAGATATACGAAGAAGTCCCTGCCATCTTACCTGATGCGGTGATTGAAGAAGTGCTACCCGACACAATGTCTTGTGACTACTCTCTTCCGGTTGTTGATGAAGACGGTAATCTAAAAGGTGAACTAGAGAGAAGCGCTGTTGCTGATATCTTCTCAGAAAGTAGCGAGGAAGAAGTAGAAACCGACCCAAAGCCAAAGATTGCTAAAGCTTCGTAGTTCTACTTTTCGTTATTTAGAGCTCGGCTGTTTAAATTATCGCTATTTGCGTTATAGGTATTTGGGTTATCGCTATTTGGGTTATATAGCTATTTAGATTAGCCCAAACTGCTTATCCCGCTCTAAGACCACTGTTGTTATTTCACTGCAGTGGTCTTTTTTATTTGTATCGGGCTCGTTTTCTTCTGAGATCTACCCGCATCTTAGGCTTGATAGGCACCTAAGTTTATATTTCATAAGAGAAAACAAAATTAAATCAGTCCGTTAGGTTTGTCACAAAGCCAGTAGCAAGATGAACGAGATGCAAAACAATGCGCTATTTGTACGGCAACCAGTTGAAATTATTCCAGAAAATGACTAGAACTTAATAGTACCAACAGATATTAAGCTCAACAAAAGGACTTAGTTTGATGAATTCTACTTTAGCGTCAGACGCAGCTACAAATCTAAACTCACAACAAGTGAGCGAGCTTGTCGATGAAAGCGTTCTGGAGCAAATGATTCGCGATACAAGTGCGGACATTATCCCTATCTTGATCGACCATTATGTCGAAGAATCACAAACACGCTTGGTCGCTATAAAAGAGGCTGTAACGCAGAAAGACGCTCAAATGCTTGAGTTCGAGGTCCACACTCTCGGCAGCACAGCGCTTTCGTTAGGTAATCGCCCTTTGGGTGAATTAGCTCGCGCTTTAGAAAAGCAATGCTTAGAACAGAGTCATGATGCGGCATTTCGACAAGTTGATGAATTACTAGAGCTCGCAGAGCGTTCAATAAAAGCCTTGCTTGAAAGGAAAGAGGCAGGCTTCAGCTAGCTTTGCATGTTCATTATCGGTATCAGATTAAAAACTCAAAACAGTCGTTATTAATATAGTCGCCATAAGATGCACTCCATCATGAACAGCAATGCGAGAAGTTATACAGGCCGCTTCTTAAAAGATTGCATGCGGTAGATAACAAATACACAAGACTCGTATTGATGGTTGCATATCACTATGTTATTGATTGGTTAGGATAAAGTTTCAAAAGGAATACACAATGCGCCCTAAGGTATTGTTAGTTGAAGACTCCACCTCACTCGCCGTACTCTACAAGCAGTACGTAAAAGACGAGCCCTATGATATTTTCCACGTCGAAACCGGCGCGGAAGCTAAGACCTTCATTGAAAGGCACTCTCCACAGCTTGTTATTCTCGACCTTAAGCTGCCTGACATGCCAGGCGAAGAAGTCTTAGATTGGATTACTGCCAACGAAATACCGACCGCAGTCATCATCGCGACAGCGCATGGCTCAGTAAACATCGCGGTAGACCTTATCCAGCGCGGTGCAGAAGACTTCTTAGAGAAACCCATTCAAGCCGATCGACTCAAAACCTCTGTTCGCTTGCATCTAAAAAGAGCGAAACTCGAAAACCTTGTCGATAACATGCAAAGCAAGTTCGATCGTGATCGCTTTCATAATTTCATTGGCTCTTGCCTACCCATGCAGGCGGTTTACAAGATCATTGATTCGGTAGCACCAACCACTGCCAGCGTATTTATTAACGGCGAAAGTGGTACGGGTAAAGAAGTGTGTGCGGAAGCGATTCACCAAGAGAGCCAACGTAATGACAAACCCTTCGTGGCTATTAACTGTGGCGCTATCCCGCGAGACCTAATGGAGAGTGAAATCTTCGGTCACGTTAAAGGTGCGTTTACTGGCGCAACAACCGACCGTAAAGGTGCAGCAATGCAAGCGCATGGTGGCACCCTATTTCTCGATGAGCTTTGTGAAATGGAACTGGAGATGCAGAAGAAGCTCCTACGATTTTTGCAAACCGGTACATTTACCCCACTTGGTGGCAACCGCGAGATTAAAGTGGATGTCAGAATTATCTGTGCAACCAACCGCGATCCACTGGTTGAGGTAGAAGAAGGACGCTTCAGAGAAGACCTTTACTATCGTGTTCACGTTGTGCCTATCGAAATGCCACCGCTTCGTGAACGAGGAAGTGACATCGTCACCCTGTCTAATCACTTCTTGAAGCTGTACGCGAAGCAAGACAAGAAGAAGTTTAAATCAATAGACAAAGAAACGCAGAAACTACTTAAACGTTACGTTTGGCCAGGCAACGTGCGTCAGTTGCAAAACATCATCCGTAACATCGTGGTGTTGAACAATGAAACGAGCGTGACTAAAGACATGTTACCGCCTCCGATTAATAAAGTAGATGCAGCTCCATCATCTAAATCAGTGACACCAATTCGAGTAACTGCGCCCCAACCTGCTGTTGTTGAAGCACCAGAAGCTAAGTTGCCACCGATTACTCCGGAAGAGTTGGAGCAATCGTCAGTTGCTCAAACTCACAACGAGCCGATGACGCCTGCATTTACCACAAGCGAAGGTGCTATTCGTCCAATGTGGCAAATAGAACGTGAAGCCATTCAACATGCCATCAATCATTGCGATGGGAATGTGTTAAACGCTGCTGTGCTGTTAGAACTGAGCCCTTCTACTGTTTATCGTAAGAAACAGGCTTGGGAATCGGAAGATGAGTACAATCAAGCCTAGCCAAGGGGTACTCAGCGTAAACCTACATGAGATTTGGCTGTTGATCGACAGCCAAACTTTTGGAGGTATCGAAACGCATGTTTTAGAATTAGCACAAGGCCTGATATCTGAAAGCGTTCAGTATGCACAGGCTGTTCGAATCGTTCTTTTAACTAAGTTTAGTCCTGAAGCGATCATCGTTGAAAAGTTGAATGCGCTGAACATCCCTTTTAGTTACCTCTCCGATTTAGCCTCATGTTCTGCAGATTCAAATGGCAATAGCGCGACACAGCTTAAACGTGCCGTTCAACATTATCAGCCAAGGCTTATCCATGCTCATGGTTACAAAGCCAGTTTGGTCAGCAAGTTAATCAAGCTCCCACCTCGTTTCAACAACACAAAGCAAATCACCACTTATCACGCTGGTGAAACCCCAACAGGCAAAGTGTGGCTTTATGACTGGCTCGACCGTTACAGCAGTTTTCTTTCTGATCAGTCGCTCGTGGTCAGTGAGAAGATTAAAGCGAAAGTGCCGAGTAAAACCTATCAATTGAATAACTTTGTTAAAGTCCCAACTGGGTTAACAAACTCCCGTTCATCAAGTCCATTCTATGTTGGTTTTGTGGGGCGATTGAGCCATGAGAAAGCGCCTGATCGATTTGTTGCATTAGCCAAACAGTTTCCTGATGTTCGGTTTGAGCTTTTTGGTGACGGACCAGAAATGGACGTCTTAGTTAAATCGCAGCCTGATAATGTGACCTTTCATGGGCATCAGACCAATATGGATGACGTCTGGAGCCAAATCGATCTGTTAATCATCCCTTCTCGCTTTGAAGGCTTACCTATGGCGGCATTAGAAGCCATGATTCGCGGTATTCCCGTCCTTGCTACCTCGGTTGGTAACTTGCCTCAACTCATCGATCATCAAGTTAATGGCTACCTCGCCAATTCACAGGCCGAGCTACAACAGTTTTTATCTTTGTGGATGTCATTGACGAACGAGCAACGTGACTCTCTCAAGAGTAACGCGATAGAAACCGTGAAAAACCAATACTCACCACAAGCCGTTGTGCCGCAGTTGTTGGAAATCTATCAACTCGACCGTTAATTCTAGCCTTAGTCGATAACTGGTTATTTTAGCTTGATAATTTAGCCGTTCTAGTCAGTTTTATACTGATTCTCAAAATGACAAAACTCACCTCAAGGCTAAGCCCTCACTTAATAATCCAACAGTAAATCAGTTAGTTAAACAAAATGCATAACTGGCACTCACTTTGCAATCTTTAACATCAGGCGTAACTACGTCTTAAAAGATTACGAGCCGAGTCATGAAGAGTTTATTTGCCAATAGAGGTCACAATGGTCAACCCTGAAGCCAATAGATTGCCAGTCATCATCACGATCAGCACCTTGTGTGTTGGGCTTGGTGTTGTTTGGTACTTTGTGCCTCATCCCGCTGTCATTGTGGCGCTCGCTCTTGTGCCATTGGCCGGGTTATTCGTGTTAAACAAGACATTCTGGTTAGTTCTATTGTTCGTTGTCTTTTCATTTTTCCGAATTCACGAAGCCATACCTCAGCTCTATTCGTTAAAAATACCGTTGATGCTTTCATTAGGTGCTCTGTCGGCTCTTCTATGGCATGCATTAATCAGTAAAGAACTTAAAATCTTCTGGCACCCTTGTTTAAACTGGCTCGCCATATTCTGGGTGCTGGTTTTCATTGGTATTATCTTCGCGTCCAACAGGCCCATAGCACTGGCAGAATTCAAAGGCGTTTATTGGAAAATCATCGTGATGACGCTTGCGATTACTTGGCTAGTAAATACCACGGAAAATCTCGCAAAAACCGCGATGACGATTATCTACGCTGGCGCTTTAGTCAGCTCTATTGTCGTGTACAACTCAGTAAATGGTATTGGGCTTGTCGAGGGCTCACGCGTGACTATTGGCCGCGATTTTGGCTCTATGTTAGGCGACCCGAACGACCTAGCACTGGTACTGATGTTCCCACTGGCCTTTACGATAAGCCAAGCCACTACGTCTGGCATCTCAAGGTCCAAACGTTTAATCAGTGCCTTAGTTTGTCTTTTACTGCTCGCCGCCATTATTGCCACTCAAAGCCGTGGCGGATTACTGGGTTGTATTGCCGTGATTGGTATTTTTGCGTGGAAGCTAGTGCGCTCTAAAGTCCTGTTAATCTCGGTAGGAACTGTCGCGGCCGTGGTGCTCTACTTGGTTGCTGGGATCTCAGACAGATCTTCTGGTGGTGCAGCTGAACAAGGTATCGATGAATCTGCAATGGGGCGAATCTATGCTTGGGAAGCAGCAGTAAAAATGGCAGTTGAGAATCCTCTGACTGGCGTAGGGTTGAACAACTTCTTCTCGAACTACTTCTTTTATAGTTCGCACTGGGACGGACTGAATCACGCCGTTCACAGTACTTGGTTTGGTGTGTTGGCAGAAACAGGCTTTATTGGTCTGATCATTTTTGTCTGCCTTATCGTTTCTTTGATCAAAACCTCTCGCTCTACGCTAGCGAGATTAAAAAACTCGACTACAGAAATCGCACCTGAACTTAACGCGGTCGCCTATGCGATCTATGCAGGTCTGATTGGAACAATCGTGTCGGGTACATTTTTGACTCAAGGCTTTAACTGGCCGATTTATATCCTCGCAGCACTCACAGTTTGCGTCTCAAACGTATCTCAAACTGCCTGTCAAAATGAGAAAACCTAAAAGCTATATTTTAACCTGTTGAAAATATTAAGTTTATTAAATGGCACAGTATATGAAAGTACTTCTATATAACAAGATAGAGGAGTTTCATTATGACGTCAGTATCTATACATCAATTCAAACATTGGCTTAAGTTTCATCCTAATTCTCGAATTAGAAATGTGTTTTTCATTTTGAAAGACATCAGAAGCGCAGAGCTACCTACCCCTCAAATACTTAATCGTTGCCTATATCAAGCGCACAAGCTAGTGGTGAATTTGGTTTCTGGCTTTACGCGATTCTTCTACTGGACACCGGCTTTCAAAGGTCGTGTGGCTCAATGTGGCAAACGCCTGTACTTGTATGGTGGTCTACCTTTCGTCAGTGGTCCGGTACAAATTTCGATTGGCGATAACTGCCGTATCTCTGGCCACACGACATTCTCTGGTTGTACTCAACCACTTGAAGGTTTGGAACACCCACTATTGTCGATTGGTAACAATGTCGACATTGGTTGGCAGTCGACTATCGCTGTTGGCGGTAAAGTGGTTATCTCTGACAACGTACGAATCGCAGGCGGTGCTTTCCTATTTGGATACTCCGGGCACCCGCTTGATGCAAAACGCCGAGCGCTAGGTGAAGGCGATGACCCTCAGCAAATCGGTGACATCATTCTTGAACCCGATGTATGGCTGGGCACGAATGTGACGGTTAAAGGTGGCGTAACCATCGGCGAAGGTGCCGTAATAGCCGCAGGCAGCGTAGTAACAAAGAACATCCCGGCCTTCGCAATCGCAGGCGGTAACCCAGCTCGAGTTGTCGGCCAGATTAAATCCGTTGAAGTGACAGAATCCGATGTGTTCGATTCGTTAGAGACTCATGGAGGCGACCATGCGTGATTTAATCGTATTTGGTGAAGACTTTGGTGGCCTACCTTCATCGACTCAACATTTAGTTCGTCACCTGGCTAAGCAGCACAAAGTCTTATGGGTCAACTCAATTGGCTTAAGACAACCGAAGCTGTCCGCCAAAGATGCAAGCCGAGCGTTCAACAAGTTGTTTGGAAAAACCAAGGCCGTTACTCAAAACATGCTCGACTCTGAGGGACACGACAACATTACTATCGTTAACTTAAAGACAATCCCTGCGCCTGCTTCTAAATTTTCTAGAAAGTTGGCTCAGCAAATGATGTTGCACCAACTAAAACCGGTTATTGCGGAGCTTAATCTTAACGCGCCTATCCTATGGACTTCTCTTCCGACCGCTGTTGATTTGTGCGGACACTTAGGCGAGTCATCTGTGGTTTATTACTGCGGCGATGATTTTAGCGCGCTGGCTGGTGTTGATCATGACACCGTTGCACAGCACGAATCAGAGTTAATCGATAAATCGACGCTTATATTCGCGGCTAGCAAAAAATTGATGGATAAATTTCCAAAGCATAAAGCGCACTTGCTACCACATGGTGTCGACGTAGACCTGTTTTCAACACCCGCACCAAGAGCAAAAGATTTACCAAGCGACCACCGCCCTATTGCTGGTTTTTATGGCAGCCTTTCTAAATGGCTGGATTATGAAATGATTGGTCAAGTTGCGAATGCGATGCCGGAATGGGACTTTGTTTTCATTGGCCCAAACGAGCTTGATACGCTCATGCTGCCTAAGTTGAGTAACGTACATTACCTTGGCCCACGTCCACACCACACGCTGCCAAGCTATTCTCAACACTGGGATGTGAGCTTGCTGCCGTTTGTTGATAACGAGCAGATCCGAGCTTGTAGCCCACTCAAACTAATGGAATACCTTGCGGCTGGCACACCCATTATCACAACACCGTTCCCTGCTTTAGTTCCATATCAAGAGCACGTAACGACTGTTGGTAGTGCGAACCAAATGATTTGGGCGCTTGATCATGCACGCCAACTGAACGATTCACCTATCTCTGTCGTCGAACAAGACAGCTGGCAAAACCGTGGTAACTTCGTACATTGGATGTTGGAGCTATTATGAATAATCTGAAATTGCGGTTATTAGTTATCATCAATGCGATGTGGCGCCAACGCTACGTTATCGTTCTTCCAATGCTTATTTTGCCCTTTGTAGGCTTTGGTGTGAGCAAGTTGGCTCCTACTAAATATGACGCGCATACCAGTATGTTGATTCAAGAAACGGCCAAGATGAATCCATTCTTGGAAGACATCGCCGTTTCGACCATGCTCAAAGACCGACTTAATGCATTGAGAACACTGCTTCACAGTCGACATGTGCTTTACTCAGTCGCTGATGAACTGCAACTAACCACGCCAGATATGCCTGAAATTAAGAAACAAGAGATCATTACAGACCTGTCTCAGCGTTTATCGGTGACTCAGCTTGGAAAAGATTTTCTAAAGATAAGTCTAACGTCGAACACACCAAATGGAATGGAAGCGACGCTGCGCTCGGTAAGTGAACATTTCATTGAACAGTTGCTCGCGCCGGAACGTTCATCAATTGAAGACTCAAGTAACTTCTTAAAAGTTCATATCGACAAACGGAGTGTGGAACTTGAAGAAGCGGAAGAAGCTTTAGCCTTGTACATGAACGAAAACGTCCAGTCGACACCTGAGGTACAAAGTCAAAGTTTGAATCGCTTAGCGTCACTCAAACAAACACTGGCAGAAAAAGAGGCTGAGTTATCGGGTGTCGAAAAAAGTTTAGGGTCAATCGACCAACAACTTTCACGAACCAACCCTGTGATAGGTAAATTAGAAGACCAGATCATCGACATTCGAAGCGATCTAACCTTGTTACAAGCAAAATACACAGATAAACACAGTGCTGTGCAAGCTAAAGTGCGTGAGCTAGACAGACTAGAGAATGAACGTAAGAGTTTACTCGAGGTAACCCAGCCAACGATGAACAGCGACCAGCTTTGGGACATCGCAAGTAGCACGACACTGAACAAACTTTCTGATACCCAACCTCTTCTGGTCACTCAATTACACAGCCTACAGCTGGTTCGTGCTCGCTTTGAGTCTTTAACCGAAGAGACCAAAAGCCTTCGTACTATGATTTTCGAATTAGAACACAAGGCCAATAACTTCGGCGAAAATGCAAAAGAGATGTACCGCCTTAAACGTCAAGTTGAAATCAAACGTCAACTATATGATGAACTGACAGAGCGTTATGAAATGGCTCAGCTAACGGGTTCGCTTGGTGTATTCGAGCAAAACAAACGTGTGAAGATTATTGATTTGCCCTTCACACCGAGTGTCAAATCTAACATGCCGACTTTTGTCTTTATTCTGGCTGGATTTGTTGCAGGTATCGGATTGGGTATTGGTTTAGCGGTATTGTTCGAGCTGTTTGATTCTTCAATCAAACGCAAAGACGAAATCGAAGATATCTTGGGTGTCCCTGTGATAACGGTGATCCCGAAAATGAGCTAGTCAGCCTCAAAGCCATAATTTGACTTGCTAGCTTCTTAGCTTTCTAATTCTTAGCTTCGTGCTTCCTAGCTTTCTAGTTTCCTAGAGCAAAACGCCAACACTCGCTTGGCGTTTTGTTTGTTTAAAGCCCCAAGTTCTAATGCTACTTTCGATTTACCCAAGCCCTATGTTTCAAACTGCGATTCTATCGTATTTTGTTTTGATTCCCATTTTGAGAAATGAAAATCCCCCTGGAATTGAACAATCTAAATAACTGAAAAATAAAGATTATTTAATTGGCACAACTCCTGCAATCTCATTGTGTAGTTAAACGTTTTAAAGAATTTACTTCAAGAGAAACGTCAGAACGGCGAAACAAGAATTATAAAGGCAGGGTCCAAACTATGAATACGCATTTAACGAAGCATGGCAAAAAGATCATACACGTTGTTCAGCACCTTACACCGGGTGGATTAGAAACCCTAACTCTGGATTTGCTGCGCCTTGCCAAACCAACAGACCAAGTGTTGATTGTCAGTTTAGAAGGTACAAAACAAGAATCTATAAACAACTGGCCGAAGCTAGAGCCATACAACGAGCAAATCGTCTTTTTGGATAAAGCACCAGGCGTACAATTCAATATCATTATTAAGCTAATTAAAGCCTTCAACGCGATTCGCCCTGATGTGGTTCATACCCATCATATTGGCCCACTGTTATACGCTGGTTATGCCGCTCGCGTAACAGGGGTTCCAACTCGAATCCATACCGAACATGACGCTTGGCATCTGAACAACAACAAACGTCGTCGATTACAAGCGCTTGCTTTAAAAGCTGCTCAACCAACGTTAGTTGCCGACGCGACACGTGTTTATAACCAACTACGCACTGCTTTTTCTTATGAGAACATCATTACCATCAAAAATGGCGTCGATTGTGAGAAGTTTAAGCCAATGTCGAAAGACCAAGCGAGAGCAAACCTAAACCTGCCGACGGACAAACACATCATCGGTTGTGCAGGTCGACTAGAACATGTGAAAGGCCAAGACCAACTTATTAAAGCACTGACTCTTTTACCTGAAAACATGGTTGTCGTATTGGCTGGCGGCGGTACGAAGCGAAATCAACTAGAGCAACTGACTAGCCGGTTGAATCTGAGTGACCGAGTGATCTTTCTTGGCCTAGTTGAAGACATGACCACGTTTTACGGAGCGTTGGATATCTTCTGCCTTCCTTCACGCCACGAAGGGCTGCCGCTTTCTACACTCGAAGCCCAAGCATGCAATATTCCAACTGTCGCAATGGACGTTGGTGCCGTCGACGAAACCTTGTGCCCTATAAGCGGAACACTCGTTAAAAAAGGCAGTATCTCGGGGTTAGCCAATGCCTTGTTAGAGACTCAAAATGAACGCTTTTTATCACCTCGACGTTACGTTCTTGAGAACTTCGATATCATCAAAATGGTTTCGTCTTACAACGATATCTCGGAAGGAGCTTACGCATGATCGATTGGTTACTTGCGGGACTTTGTTTGTTTTCAGGTGCGTTGATTGTCTACCATCACGCAGCCTACCCTTTGCTACTGCGCTGGTACGCGAAAAGCCACCCTGCACGTCAAGTTGAAGAAAATCATCGTTGTTACAAAGATGAGCAGCAAGATTGTACGTTGCCGACCATCACCGTTCTTGTACCTGCGTTTAATGAAGAACAGTGGATCGCAGACAAGATTCGTAACCTTGCTTCACTCGATTACCCAAAAAAGAAGCTACAAGTGATTATTGCTTGTGATGGTTGTACCGACAACACAGTCGCCATTGCACAAATGACCATCCAAGAAGCAATGTGCAGTGATGTTTATTTTGAGATACATGACCATAAATTAAACCGAGGTAAAGTCGCGGTTGTTAATGAAGAAGTGCCACGTATAGCCAGTGATATTACGGCGATGAGTGATGTTTCTGCTCTTATTTCATTGGATGCGTTGCTTATAGCTGCCGCTCATTTTGAAAGTGACAAGGTTGGAGTGGTAAACGCAACGTATCAACTTTGTCCAACAGGCAACGAAGGCGAAAACACTTACTGGCAGTACCAAACCGCGGTTAAAGAGTCAGAGGCTTCATTAGGTTCTAGCTTGGGTTCTCATGGCGCGTTCTACTTGTTTAGAACTCACCTGTTTGAACTGCTTCCACACAACACTATTAATGATGATTTCATCTTACCAATGCAAATCGTTAAACAAGGTTACATCGCAGAATACGAAACCCAAATGGTGGCATTAGAGCTAGAAGAATCGAACCTAGAAACAGACTTCAAAAGAAGGCTTCGTATCTCAGCGGGCAACATGCAACAAGCGATTCGATTATTTGGTTTGTTCAGCCCGAAATTCAAAGGCATCGCGTTTGCGTTCTTTTCAGGAAAAGGACTTCGCCTACTCACTCCATATTTAATGATTGTGTGCTTAGTGTGCTCAATCTTACTTAGCAACTACTTGGTATTTGAAGCGCTGTTATGGGCTCAAGTTGCCGTTTATACCATTGGCGTCCTTGGCTGCATCTTGCCAAAGCGTCTGGTAAACAAACCTATTTCATTAATCTCTTATTTGATAGTTGGACACTATGCCAACTTCATTGGTGGCATTCGTTACCTAATCGGACTAGAAAACTCACCTTGGACACGAGCGAATCATTAAGGACTTATTATGATTAACATTGAACAGCTATCTACCCAAAACCTATACCAATACAAAATCTCACGTGCTAAACGTACTTTCGATTTTGTAAGCTCACTGATTGCTTTGATTTTGCTAGCGCCCGTATTTCCACTGATTGCGATGGCGATTGCACTTACTTCTCGTGGCCCTATTTTCTACCGTCAACTGCGTGTTGGTAAATCGACACCGGAGAAAATGGAAATCTTTGAGATCATGAAGTTCCGAAGCATGTACGAAGATGCAGAAACTCGCTCTGGTGCCGTTTGGGCTACCGCGAATGACCCACGAATCACGCCTGTTGGCCGCTTTTTGAGAAAGACACGTCTTGATGAACTGCCACAACTGATTAATGTATTGAAAGGTGAAATGTCTCTAATTGGCCCACGCCCTGAACGCCCTACTTTTTACACCAAACTAGAGAACGAAATCCCTTACTTTGCCGACCGCACATACGGTGTGATGCCTGGTATTACAGGGCTTGCACAAGTGAATCAAGGTTACGACACCTGTATTGATGATGTACGTCGTAAAGTAGGTTTTGACCACAGTTATGCACTGAGCCTATGTTCTGTTAAGTCTTGGATTGCCGCAGATCTCAGCATCATCTCTAAAACAATCATCGTAATGGTAGATGGTCGAGGTCGCTAAACCAGTATGGTCTAAGGTGAAAGAACAAGCTGCTTAGTCCAAGGTGAACACAAAGCCAGCTTTGATAATGATTTATCGGCTGGCTTTTTACTGCCTCAAAACAAGCCAACTTAAAGAACGCTTCGATTTTAAAATCCAATTGGTATACGATGCCAACATACTGTTCTAAAAACGATTAAATGCCGTTGTTATGAAAATCGAAGATCTAAAGCTGTTTACCACCGTTGTCGAACTGGGTAGTTTTACTGCCGCTGCCAATGCACTTGACCTTCCCCGCGCTAATGTTAGCCGCAGAATTAACGACCTTGAGAAGTCTCTCGGCATTCAATTGTTCTTTAGAACCACGCGCAGCCTTTCCTTAACGAAATCTGGCGAGCTTTATTATAAAGAGCTACTCAATGCGTTAAGTGCGCTCGACAAAGCGAACCATATCGCCTCCAACCTATCAGAAGTTGCACACGGGCAAGTTAAGATTGGGCTGCTGCCAGAAACCAGCGACATCATGCAATCGACGCTGTTTAAATTCCAAGATATGTACCCAAAGATCGAGCTTGATATTCGTACGGTCAGTAATGGTTTTGTCGATATGTACCGACAAGGGTTAGATCTGGCGATGCACGGTGGTACGTTGAGTGATGCTAATGTAGTGGCGCGCAAAGTTATGACTTTACAGCGTGTTTTTGTCGCCAGCCCTGAGTTTCTAGAGAAAGAAGGCACGCCTTCAAGCTTAAGAGAAATCACCAACTACCCCTTTGTGTGCTTTCGATGGCCAAGTGGTGACATCGACAAGCAATGGGACATCAAAGACCACATCATCAAGGTCGAACCTTCGGTGGTGAGTGACAGTATCGGCTTCGTGATCGGTGGCGCGACACGTCACAGAGGCATCGCATTACTGCCGGAGATCTTGGTACGACAACAACTCAAAGACGGAACCTTGATTAACCTGTTTCCTGATGAGAGCCTTCAACAAGAAGAAGCTTGGCTACTCTACCCGCAACGCAAAGCGCTGAGTCATTCTGCTCAACTTTTGATTGATTTTCTATTACAAGAACTTCCAAATCTTTAGTTATTGTAACGAATATCATGACAGTGTTTCGCGAATAGACTAGATTATCTAAACAAAACTGAAAGATAGAATTGCTCCATAAATTGACAGGAGTAATCCATGAAGCCTATATCTCAACATTCATCTGTTTTACAGCGTTCGTCTATCTTTCAGCAGACACCTATCTTCAAATACACAGTCATTGCGCTAAGCCTAACTGCGCTGTTTGGCTGTAATGACTCTGAGGCAACGATAGCTCAAAAACAAACGCGCCCGATTCAAGTTATCCAACTTGAGCCTTTCTCGCATCAAGTTGAAAAATCGTTCACGGGCAAATTACAGTCATCAGAAACGGCTGGCGTCGCGTTTCGTGTGCCTGGCACCATTCAAAACATCATGGTCTCTGTTGGCGATTCAGTTAAGAAAGGCCAACCGTTGGCACAACTCGACCCGCACGATTACCAAGTGGCATTGGAAGAGTTACAAGCCCGTTCTCTTGAAGCAAAATCCGCATACAAGCTAGCTAAAACTGAACTTGCTCGAGTGAAACAAGCCATTGCTGACAACGCGATTGCTGATGTTAATCTGGACCGCGCAATCAGCGGTTGTGAAAGAAGTGAAGCCGCGGTTAAAGTGGTTGAGCAAAACATACGCCGCGCAAAAGATTCGATTCGTTATACCCAACTGCTTGCGCCATTCGATGGCGTGGTCGCGGCATCTAACTTCGATCAATTTGAACAAGTTCTGCCGGGCATTTCAGTTTTCACCATCCACAACCCTGATCAGCTTGAAGTTAAAATCCAAGTCCCAGAAAACTTGATTCATGAATTCCAACCGAATCAAACCGCTGGTATCAATTGGTATGGCTCAGAGGAAAAACTGATTGGGCACGCCACTGAAATTGCCACGTCTCCCCACCCTATTAAGCAGACCTACGCTGTGACTTACCATGTAGAGTCAGCCGACAAATCTGTGTTGCCGGGTAAAGCCGTCACACTTACAACTCAACTTGGCGAACCAACCGATAATTTCTGCTTACCGTATTCAGCGATCGTCAACCAATCGGGTATCGAGCAAGTATTCACCGTTCAAAACGAGCAAGCGCATGGCGTGACTGTGGACGTGGTTTCGATGTCTCAAAATACCGTGTGTGTTGAATCTACGCTTAGCGATGGCGACTTCGTTGTGGTAAGTGGTGCTCAGTACGTCATGGAAGGCCAACACTTCTCTGATATTCAAGTTAAGAGCCTGTAGGTAAATCATGATGAATCTAGCTGATTTTGCGATCAAACAACGCACCTTCATCCTGTTTTTCACTGCATTGAGTGTTATCGCGGGCCTGTTTTCTTACTTTGATCTTGGCAAGCTCGAAGATCCAAGTTTCACCATCAAAACGGCCGTTGTAGTGACACTCTACCCCGGTGCTTCTGCAGAAGAAGTGGAGCAACAAGTTACGGATACCGTTGAAACTAAACTGCAAGAGATGGGGTCATTGAACCGACTGCGTTCACTGTCTCGTCCGGGCATGTCGATGGTGTTTGTTGACCTAAAAGAATCTCTTAATTCAAAAGCACTACCACAAGAGTGGGACTTGCTGCGTCGTAAAGTGTCAGACATGAAGCTGTTACTGCCTTCGACAGCGCAGATCAGTGTCGTGCAGGATGAGTTTTCTGAAGTCTACGGCATGCTTTTCTCTATCCACAGTAAGGATGCTTCACCTGCTGAGCTAAGACGTTACGCCGAAGAACTCCAACGTAGAATTAAAACCGTCGATGGCATTAAGAAGATTGAGTTACACGGTGTTCAGCCACGTGTTGTTCATATCGATATCCCAGATGAAAGATTGGCGCAATACGGTTTATCAATCACACAAGTTTGGTCACAGCTTAATACTCAGAACATGACCTTTGATGCGGGCAAATTTTCAGCGGGCACTGAACGTATTCGTGTTCAACAGTCGAGCGAGTTTGGTTCATTAGACGACATCAAAAACCTGATGATTAAAGGTGGAGTAAGTGAATTCGGAACCAGCTTAATCCGTTTGGGCGATATCGCAGACATCACCATGGGCTACCAAGAGCCAATGATGACCGAGAACCGCTACAACGGCGTACCTGCGGTCACACTAGCAATGAGCCCAGTGACCGGCGTTAACGTTGTGTCGCTTGGCGATGAAATCAATCAAATCGTTAGCGATTTCCAAGCAACTCTGCCGTTAGGCGTTGATATCTCGACGGTAGCAAACCAGCCTGATGAAGTTCAGAAATCGATCGATAACTTCGTACAAAACTTACTTGAAAGTGTCGCGATTGTGTTCATCGTCCTATCGATATTCATGGGACTAAAAAGCGCGACCATTGTTGGCTCAAGCTTACTGCTGACTATCTTGCTGACGCTTATCTACATGAACATCGCGTCAATTGACTTACACCGAGTTTCGTTAGGTACGTTCATTCTTGCGCTCGGCATGTTGGTGGATAACGCCATTGTCATCACCGATATGATGATTGTGAAAATCAACAAAGGTGTCGACCGTACCAAAGCCGCAATTGATTCTGTTAAAGAGACAGCAACACCACTCTTTGGCGCGACAGTTATTGCTATCATGGGTGCAAGCCCTGTTATCTTTTCAAAAACCGATGCGGCTGAGTTCGCAAGCTCGGTATTCCTTATCATCGCCTCTTCACTGTTATTGTCTTGGCTCGTCGCGATGACCTTCACGGCCTTGATGTGTTGGTTCTTTATCAAGCCAAGCAAACAAGCTGACAACACCAAAGTGAGCTTATACCGTAAGAGCGTAAACTGGACGGTAGATAACCCACTCAAAGCACTGACGGGGCTTATTCCGTTGATATTAGTGACGGCATTGGCTGTGCCGAGCATCGCGGTTAACTTCATTCCACAAGCTGACAGGCCCATCCTATTCCTAGATTACTGGCTACCAAATGGCGCTAAGGTTGAACAAACCTCAGAAGACATGAAGCGCATCGAACAGTGGTTGTTAGAACAGCCGGAAGTCGACAGTATTTCAACGTACGTTGGTGCTGGAGCTCCTCGCTTCTCAGTAACCATTGAACCAGAACCGTTTGATCCTGCATACGGTCAGATCTTGATTAACGCTACCGATTTCCCATCACTCAGCCCGCTGATTGCGCGTGGTGACAAATGGTTAATGGAAGAGTTTCCAAACGCCGATCCTCGTTTTAGAAGCTTAAAACTGGCGACTGCCGATAAATTCAGTGTTGAAGCGCGCTTCTCCGGCCCAGATGTCGAGGTACTGCACGGCTTATCAGAGCAAGCTAAAGCGATCTTTGCTCGTCATCCAGACACCAAATACGTGCGTGACGACTGGCGACAAAAGAGCAAGGTTCTAGAACCTGTCATAAATCAAGACAAGATGCGCCTTGCGGGTATTAACCGTGCCGACATTGCATTCGCGATGAAACGTGCGTCAGAAGGCATGCCACTGGGTCGCATGAACTTGAACGATGAACTGGTCACGATTCAACTGCGTGGCACAGAAAGCTCAATTCAGTCGCTAGAAACTCTGCCGATTCGCTCTCTGTTAGGAATTCACAGCGTTCCACTGGGGCAAGTCATTGATGGCTTTGAGCTGACCAGTGAAGAGACCATGATTTGGCGTCGTGACCGTGTAAAAACCATCACTGCACAAGCTGGCGTTGGTCGTTACACCACTCCTGCAGCGGTAAGAAACTCGGTCAAAGAACAAATTGAATCCATCCACCTTCCCCATGGTTACCACTTGGAATGGGGCGGTGAATATTACGACGAGCACAAAGCCGTCAGCGATATTCTTAAGCAGCTACCTAAAGCAATGCTGTTGATGGTGATTATCTTAGTGGCGATGTTTAACGGCTTCAAACAGCCAGTGATCATCTTTACCACCCTACCGCTTGCGGCGACGGGTGCAACATTCAGCTTATTGCTGTTGGATAAACCATTCGGATTCATGGCATTGATTGGCGCGGTAACCTTGACCGGTATGATCATCAAAAACGGCATTGTATTGATGGACCAAATCGAGCTTGAACGTAAAAACGGTCGCTCACTGTCTGATGCAATCAAAGAAGCAACCGTGAACCGTACAATGGCGATCTCAATGGGCGCACTCACCACGGCACTTGGCATGATCCCGCTGCTTAGTGACCTGCTGTTTGACCAGATGGCAGCAACCATTATCGGTGGTTTGGCTGCAGCAACCGTGTTGTCTCTGTTTGTAATGCCTGCGCTGTACAAGCTTTTCTATCGAACCGAACAAAAGAAAACGGTAGAAGAAGCCATCAAAGACGCCGTGATCGTACTTGATGCAACACCTCAGTCTACAAACAGTGGCAATCCAACTTCATTCAACAAGGAGCAATAAACATGTATTCATTAACGAAGTTTAAAGTGGCTCCTATTGCTCTTGCCTTGTTGCTGACAGGTTGTGCGGTTGGCCCCGATTACGAAGAACCTCAAACCACCATGGCTGAGACCTTCTTATATAGCCAAGGTGATGTGAACCAAGACGGCGTGAGCCAAAACG
This sequence comes from Vibrio sp. 10N.247.311.51, assembly GCF_041467855.1. NCBI lineage: Bacteria > Pseudomonadati > Pseudomonadota > Gammaproteobacteria > Vibrionales > Vibrionaceae > Vibrio > Vibrio sp. 10N.247.311.51. The sequence goes on from NZ_JBFSVK010000006.1 coordinate 163,705, forward strand.
AGAAACACAATCATTGGTGGACACAGTTCAATGACCCGACGCTCAATCAGTTAGTGGCCGATGTTCAAAACCAGAACATCCCACTTAAACTGGCCGCCGAGCGAATCAACATGGCGAACTCATATAAGAGCGTTGTGGAGTCATTCAAAGTTCCGACAATCAATGTCGGTGGCGGTTATTACAACTACCAATTGAGCGAGAACGACTCCCTACTCGGCCCGGTATTTGGTGCTTCTGATGCGGTTGAATCGGCCACAGGTATGTCGTTGCTTGAAGCACAACACGATGGTGGGTTCTTAGGTGCGAGCATCGCGTGGGAAATGGACTTGTTTGGACGTATCGATAAACAATCCAACGCGGCGACAATTCGAGTGGAACAAGCTGAGATCTTTCAATCGGGTTTGAACACCTTGATCACTGCCGATGTCATTCACAACTACCTGCAATATCGTGGCGCTCAAGAGCGAAAATCGATCGCACTAGAGAATATTGCCGACCAAAAGCAGACTTTAAAACTGGTCACCAAAGTGGTTCGCAGCGGCTACGGCTCTGAGTTAGACCTTGCTCAAGCCAAAGCCATGCTTGCCGCGACTGAATCCATTGTTCCTCAACTTGAAATAGCAGAGCAAGTCCACAAACAACGTATGGCAGTCTTATTAGGCGAGTCGCTTACGAACGTGAACCAACGTTTAGCGGGAGAATTTACCTTGCCGAGAATGAACGATGTTATTCCGACAGGCTTACCTTCTGACTTGTTAGTACAACGCCCAGACATCCGCATTGCAGAGCGAGAAATGGCAGCCATTAATGAAGAACTCGGCGCAAGCATTGCCAATCGCTATCCAAAATTCTTCCTAACAGGCACGCCAGGTGTGACGGCAGGAAGTTTTGATGACCTATTCAGTAGCGACTCATTCGGTTGGGCGGCCTCTGCAGGCATCAGTTGGAATGTATTCGATGGTGGCCGAGGCGAAGCCATGGTGGAAATGAACGAAGCAAGGTTCCGTTCTGCAGCACTTAACTACCAACACTCGGTAGACAGCGCCTTTGCAGAAGTCGATTCAAGCTTGTTTGCCTATGGCCGTAGCCAAGAAAACCAAAAGCGCATCGATGAAGCTACCCTTGCCGTCGATAACGCAGTGAGCAAGGCAAAGTCACTCTATAAAGCGGGCCTAGTCGATTACTTATCGGTGTTAGACGCACAAAGACAACAAAAAGCGATGCAAGATCGCCAAGTGGCCGCCAAGCTTCAAACCGCCAACACCACGATTGCCGTGTATAAAGCCTTAGGTGGCGATTGGAAAGTCGCGAATGAAACGCAGAGTGTTGAATTAGCTCACGCTAACTAGGCTCTCTGCTTTATGTTCTCAGCTGAATAATGCAATAAGCATAATAAAAAATACCGCCGTTGATTACGGCGGTATTTTTATGAACTGGTTAGCTGGTAGATGAGTTTACCAACGAGATAATCCGTTACTTTATATCGTTACGCTTCGCCCACTCTTGTAAGGCATCACCCATAGTCAATCCTGTAGCATTGTTCATCCACTGCATAAAATCACGGTCAAATTTAAACTCTTCGCCAAGCTTGGACTTAAAATATCGACGCACGTTCTGAGTCGTTTTGTAGCTTTCCGTTATGACGGTACTGTCATCAATCTGATTCTTGTGCCAATCAACCTTTTCCATGGTTTATTCTCTTCCTGTCATATCAATGCATGCACTACGCGTTTCGAGGGCCAAACATAATAATCGCCATACCGAGTAGTGCAACTGAGCCACCAACCAGATCCCACGTTGTCGGCTTTTCGCCATCAACAAGCCACAACCATATTAGGGCAACAGAAATATACACACCGCCATAGGCAGCATAAACACGCCCTGTCGCGGTAGGATGAAGCGTCAATAACCAAGCAAACAACGCTAGGCTTATCGCAGCAGGAATCAACAACCAAATGCTCTTGTCTTCTCTCAACCAAAGATAAGGTAGATAACACCCTACAATCTCGGCGACCGCCGTAAGTACAAAAAGACCGACCGTTTTAAATTCAATCACAACTTACCTTTATCTGTTTAAATGCAGAGTACACTGTTAATGCTAATACCTTGGCTTTGTTAGTACATTAGCTCTGTTAGCGCCTAATCCCGTCACCATTTAAGCCCAATAAAACCGAGCCTTAACTAAACGCATGTTCAGTATTTATTGATATTTCGAGAGCTTATCTGTTTGATAAACTTGCCTCATTCACTACAAGAGTGAGCAACAAATGATTCATATATCCCAAGTACTAACGTTAGTCGAAAAGCAGCTTAAGTGCTTACAACCTAAAGAAGCCGTGCACTTTAAAACGTACAAAAGAGACCGTGGTTTTCTGCTTTATTGCCTTGGTGACACACAGTTTCAGATCATTGAAACGGGTTACTACAACCATGCATATACAGGTGATGTAGCAAGCACTCAGAAACACGCTAAGAAAGTTTTGAAACGAGAGTTTCCTAGAAGCAATAAGGTTTGGGTTGAGTACTATCAAGCTGTCGATGATCCATCCAACATCAACAGCTCCCACACACCACAGATGCCCCTGTTTTAGTTTCAGTGGAACATAACGTTGGTTGGATGAACGCTACTTTGGCGCTTCTGACTCTGTAAAATTGGTTTTAAAAGTGAAAGCATACGGCGTATCACCGATTTCTCTGAGGTGTTCAAGTCGCTCTATCGCTTCTTCGAGTGTGGGAATATGGTCTTCTTCGATCCACCAAAGAACATAAGTATCTTCAGGTAAACGATGAAACCAATCCCCCTTTCGGCGCATGAAATCACGGTGATGTGTGCGGAACATAAAGTTCTTTAATGAATCCACAGAGTCCCACACCGACATGTTCACAATCATATTAGGATCCTCGAAAGCTTGGATGTTGGTGGCGTCACCAGATTCATCTTTCAGACGCCAAACAAACCCTTCACTGCTTTCTGCGATTCCATTAACCAACTCTAAGTTATCAACAAACTCTTTGATTTCTGGCGCATCTAACGGGTATTTTGCCAGAGCGATATTTAACTGAGCTAATTTCATAACGTTTCTTCCTTGATAAATTATGAGTAATAAGCGACGTTTTTCTAGGCGTTCTTACTCAAGTAAACCCTAACAAATCCAAACTCTTCGTCGGTTTCTTCCCTATCAATCGACCAACCATTTTTCAGATAAAACTGAATCGCTTGATCATTACCTTTGAATGTTTCAAGACGATAATGTTCATGACCCAATGTGCTCATCTCGTTCTCAACATACTTGAGAAGAGTCGCACCAAAACCAGAACGTTGAATGTTCGGGGAAACCATTAAGATATGTACGAAGTCATTTTCAAACGCACAATAACCTTGAATCTGATTATTTGATTCAAGCACGACACAATTTGAGAGTTGTTTCTCAACTTCTTTATCAGACTCACCACTGTTGATGAACCAATCCACGCCTTCATCGCCCAAAAACGAACGGTAACACGCATTGATTGTGTCTCTCGCTAGCTCTTGGATTGACGCTAAATCAGATGCTTGGGCTTTTCTAATATTTTCCATATAACCTTCTTGTTCTCGCGAATAACGCTTCACTCAATTGTGAGAAGTACGACTACTTTACCCAAAAGTTTGTGCTGTAAACACTAAAGTTGAATCAAACTGGTGATATTAAGAATTGGGGATGAATGTAAAACGCAGTTATGGCTTGAGTTAGGGATTAGAAATTAAGCACTGAGAGTTAAGAGTTAAGAGTTAAGAGTTAAGAGTTAAGAGTTAAGACGATAAAGCTTATATTCATAGAAAACCACGGGACTTTCATCAGAGGCTTGCTCAACAAAACCTAGTTTCTTAAGTAAGTGTGCAGACGCGATGTTTGAACGATCGACACCGCCAATCAGTGTTGACCATGACTCCGTTTTTGCGACTTCTGTGATGAAACTCTGTAATAACTCACTCGCTAAACCCTTGCCCCAGAACTCTTCTGCAAGCAAGTAGCCAATATGAGCATCACTTTCGTCTTCTACATAAGCGAACAGAAAACCAATCAATTGATTATCTTTGGATTTCACTTGAAGCAAGCGGCTCTCCGACAACATTCGGTCGAGCCAAATTTCAGCCAGTTCACCTGACACAATACCGTGAAAGTATGGTGGCAGGTTTTCAACTACTGACGGGGTTAGAATACCAGGTACTCGCTCAAGCAGAGCCGAACGTTCAAGAACAGTAACTTCACCTGCAACTTCTTCTATTTTTAGTCTTTGAGTTTCAAACGAGATCGCCATGTTCCCAGCCTAGTTCGATAAAAATGTGGATTGTACACCTGAGTTCTCGTATTGGCTTCGTTTCCAAACCAAAGCAAACTAAAGAACAGCCACGCCTTCAACTTCAATTACTGCGTTAACATTAGCGCGCTCGATTATCTTGAGTAACGTCGTTTGAACTAACTCATTATCTCGGATTTCGGTTTCACAAGAAAAACGCTCTTCTTGGACACCATCGCCCTCACTCAGCATAAATTGAACTGCGACTTCCGTTGCGAGATCTTTGGTCGTCCCGTAATACGCTAACGTGATTTTTGGGTATCCGTGGTCGCCCTTTTTAACCTGCTTTGCGATACGTTTCTAGGCTTTATCTAAATTCATGCAACTTCCTTTTAAGTCTGAAATACAAGGTGACTAGAAGACCTTTTTAAACGGTAAGCAATACAATCAGCGTTGGTTATCGAGTTTCCCTAGCCTCTTGATACTAATCAAGATGGTACAGTCTTAGCACTTTAAAGAGTGATAGCTAGAACACAGAAAACCTGTTTAAGAAATATAATGACAGCGCGTAAGAACTACGCGCCAAGAAGCGGTAGATGTTTTCGTTGTTGATAAGTTAAGGCTAGCTCTAAGCACTGCTTGATTGGTGCCTTGGGAAGTGGTTCAGTTAGGTTCAAAACGATTGCCCGATTACCTTGAAATGCCAGTGTGCCATCGTGCAATTCTCTGAATGTGTCGATTAGCTTCGTTTGACAGTTAAAGAACAAGTAATAGTTGTTTGGTGATTTCAATTTCCAGTCAATTCGAATTGGGCTGCCCGTCTTAACGCTGTAACTCGGCTCGCCCCATTTCAGAGACTCTTCGACTTCACCTAATTCCAAATCATATGAAAGCTCAAATATTAACGAACGCAACTCTTCAAGTCGGCTTCGAACATCATCGGGATACTCGTCGAAATGTGTTTTGATTGCTCTGTCCATTCAACCTCCGATTCATTTGTTGTGCTATTAAAGTACAGCTCACTTAAAGCATAGAACCTTAAACATTAGCGCAACTTAAAACAAAAAGTGCCAAGCCTCGTAAATCACTTTTGAGTTACCTGTTCGTTAGCGGTTTTCAACGCCAGCTTTAGACCGTCCGTATCCTTACAACCAATGTAAACATGCTTTCCATCGCTTAAGCTTAACTTCAGCGCTGAACCTATCGATGCATTATACAACCAGCCATCGCTCAGCATTCGGATACCAATACCTTGATACCATTTACTTTGATAGAACGATGCCTCTGCAATGTCTGACACTTCTACATTCTTACGCCAAAAGCCAAAGCCGAAATACCAGCTTAGTACATTGTCTTTGACCTCAATGGTCATAGAGAAAAAGAGCAAAGCAATTAAAGCATTGATGGCGTGAGCGATTAATGTCCCGGGGTTATTATCCGAGGTAACGACAATGAAAGCACTTATCGCAACAAGGATGAGCAGCAATTCCTTGTTGAACTCCTTATTATAAAACACAGCGACAACTCCTATAGAAAACGAACAACCCACTAACTAGCCAACAGTTATCTTACTGCAGCCTTTCTAAATAATCGTAGCAAGTAATGCAGGCATACTCCCACAACCAAACCAAGTAGCATCGCTTTGATACTACCAACCCAAAGTATCAAACCAGAATAACCTTGTCCCGGACCTAAGCCTTGTTTATTAATCACATCGACAAACATAAATCCGTTCCACAGCACATGCAGTGAGGCTGTAAATCCATGCACACAAATTGCGACGGTTCCAAGTAACTTGTACTTGCTAATGACAGGTGCACCACAAAAAATGACAACAAGCGCAAAGGTCAAAATCAGAGGGCCAGACAGTACCAAAGTGAGTGTGATGACTTCAACGTGGCTCTCTATGCCATAACTGTATGTACAAAATACCATTGTCATTGAAAACAAAAGCGAAATGAGTGCGAGCCATAGCGTTCTATTCATTGGGGTTCCCTGCCTTAATAGTGGGTTTAGGACAAATTCGATAATCGACAGGAAGAACTAATTACCAAAAATACGGCATGAGAAATGCCCTTGTTACTCTACTATTCGATGGACGACTCAGACTTTCATAAACCCAATGTAACGTGAGACTTAGAACACAAGCTAGATAACAAAAAGGCCACTCACCTTCGCGCCTGACTGCATACCTTATTGAGCGCCCTGTTGAACCCAAATAACATTTTCGTTTGAAGTGGGAACCTCAAACCAAGACCAAAACAGATCTAACATTTCAGGTGTCATTTCATAAGACTTACCATCCAGTTCAGAGTTACGGCTAAATGCCCTCTCCTTACAAGTCTCAAACGGAACATCAAGGTAGTGAACTTCGCTGTCCACGCCTAGGTTTGATGCCCAGCTTGTAAAAGAATCTCGGTCGGACTTACGCCAAAAACCGAAGTCAAAAATTACCGGAACACCCAAAGAAAAAAGCTGCATTGCAGAGTCCTTGAATAACCCTTGAAGCGTAGCCAGCCTGCTATCAAAAACCTCACGCTCCATATGCTCGCCATACAAAGGAATCATCCACTCATCAATTGAGAAACGAAAGGCGCCATGCTTTTCTGCAAGCGCTTTAGAGTAAGTCGTCTTACCCGAACCAATAAAGCCACATACGAAATAGATTTTAGTCATGATTCCTCTTTTGCTTATAGGTAAAGTTACTGTGTAAAAGCGGTCTTACTCGGAACTTCTCGTGCATAGTGTCATCATTGTTTCAGACACAGACTGTCCTTCTATAAGGTAACAATCTGGAACTTCTCCAATCACTTCGAAACCACATTTCAAATACAAATTTTTTGCAGGAAGATTATTCGAGAGAACATTGAGATCTAACCAATCGATACTTGGGCTTTCGTTACAAAACTCAGTCACGCACTTAATCAGTTCTACACCCAACCCTTGCTTTCTTAGACTTGAATTAACACCCATGCCGAGAAGCACACGATGAAACTTATACTCTTCACTGTAATGACGTAGGTCTATATGACCAAACACTCGTTCCTTAGAGTCTTTGATTACCCGGAGCTTTCTCCAGCCATGTTCACCAAGGCTTGCCTCAAAACCATTTCGAAACTTGTCTTTAAATTGTTCTGAAACTACACAATTCTCTTTAGAGATCGGTTGGAAAAGTGGAGAGTTATCATCCGCATTCTCAAGAAGCTGTGCTCCTATGTATTCGAAAAAGGATTCTAAATCCGACAGAACGGCTTCCGATATTCTCATGTAATCTCCTTCTTGCGCATGATTCTTTCTTTTAGAAGTGTACCAATACTGCTAACGACAAACGTAAAAGCAAACGCCACAAGTGGCTGATAGAAATCAAACGCACCATCCGTCATAAAAAAGTACTGATGAATGGAAACACCAAAACCAACACCTAATGCCAGCTTCAGATTCTTGAAAATGCCTTGTTTCACGTTCATTCCCTCGTAGAAAGCAACACTATGTATAGGTGTGAGTGACGTTATGGTCGAACTCTCTGTGATATAAACGCTTTAAAGCCAAGTAAGTCGAAACTGCAAAGCGTTGGGAATTCATCTTGAGCGCTTGTTAGGCAAATTTCGTTTCGCGCGCCATTTCCTGAAAATCTTGCCCATTGAGAACGAAGTCTTTTGTATATTTAAAGCCTGCTTTATTGGTATGAGCAGCAAAAGAACGAGCATTGTCTTTATGCACGTATGTGTAAACGTAAGAAAATTTAGAACTTCTTACTTCACAACTAAACCGAAACAACTTCTCAAACACACCTTGACCACGACAAGCCTTACCCACACAGACAGGTCCCCAAAAGTATGAATTAGAAGAGCTTAGTTGGGTACTCCCAACTACCACTGAACCAAGCTTGTTCGCCACAGAAGTGAGTCCTTCTGAACATTCCCAGAACTTCCATGAAGCACAAGCAGCCATCGCTACTATCGTGTTGTTAAGTTCAGCAACATATATAGCCTGCTCTTGCTCGATAACTTGAGTTAGAAGCACTTCGTCCATCACTGTATTTAAGAAACCATCGCATTTATCAGATTCATCCAAGTTAGATACATGACAAGATTTCTGTAGTTCTACGATTTGACTGATGTCCTCTAGTTTTGCAGCTCTTATTTCCATGACTTCCCCTACTGAATATTTCTTCTTTTTGCCTAACGAATGACATGAATTCCTCCTACCGAGGATCTTCCACACTTATGTGGTACTTAAATGCATCGGAGGCACCATGTCTGATTATTCTTATTTCTGCGGTATCGACCTAGCTAGAAACCACTTCAGTCTTCATACCGTAGACCAAAATGGTAAAGTAATACTTCACAAGTCGGTAACTCGCTCTAAATTACTGACTAAAATAGCAAATATGCCACTCATTGGTGTCGCTCCAATCACAGGCGAAAGTAGTCGCTGTAAAGTAAACGCACGCTCCAAGGCGTTAGAGCGCAAGTACGTACAGTTTTATATATGGCAATGATGTCAGCCATGCAACGTAATCCCGTATTCAAAGCAACTTATGCTCGACTTGTAGCTACCGGAAAGCCTAAGAAATTCGCAATAATCGCGTGTGTTCGAAAGATGGTTGTGACTCTTAACTCTATGCTGAGAGATGGCGCCATGTGGGATGAAAACACTGCCAAAAATTAATCATTGACGCCATAGTCGTTTGTTATGTGCGTTTTTACAGTTTTAGTTGAAAAGCTTAAAGCTCTTTAAACTTAATAATGTAAGGTCGATTTCCTTTGTCAACTCTGAATGAGACGCCCACAAAACCTTTAAACCCTCTAATACTCTTATCGTGACTGACTTATATTCCCGATAATTTCTTAACTCATAAATTATCGCTCTTTGAGAGTCCATTCCTATGCCGTCAGTCTTACCTCTCACTAACTTATGAATAAGTCCATGGTAATTTTCAAACCGCTGTTGAGCTTGTTCGTTTCGCTTAACATTAACATAACGATATGAAGAAAATGCGAATGCAAATAATGGTACAAGTAAGCTGCAAAGTGCAACGATTTCAGAAAAAGTAAATTCGTTTGTTATCAAGTCACTACCCATAATACAGATTAAATTTTAGATTAAGCGCATAACGCCCTGTTAAGGAGTGAGCAACGCAATACCAATTGCGCCGCATACCACCTTAAACACCAAAAACAACGCATGGTAAAAATGCCACGCGTTGCGAATCCCTCTTGAACAATTTATTATAACCGCCCATCAACCTGCGCAATATACTTAACTGCACTTCTTGTCACACGAAACATTCGACTTCCTGAACCGTTGAAATCAAGCATGAGCAAACCAAGTGAGCATAAAAGATTGAAATCATCGTCCACAAAACGGTATTCAGTGATACCTAATGATCGTCTGTCACCATCAAAAACACGATAGTCTGTGCCGGAGAGAGTTTTTGACTCCAAAATAAAACTACCTTGAGACTCAACTAAGTTCCTCAAAATTGTCATTGCTTGATCAGAAATTTCCGCGTTTGGGTTAATAGCATTAGCAATTTCATGAAAGCCCTCTATACCAGAAGCTAGCTGAAGTAAGGACTCATCTAAATGATTAAGTTTACTCAGTACTAAATCGTGATTTTGTTGAAGTAAACCTTTAATACTCAAGCCTAGAAGCTGATTTGTATGAAGTTCTTCAATAACACTTTTGTGTCTTTTATCGCTAAGCCAATTTACAAATTCTTGATACTCATCGTCAGATACTGACTTTCGATCAGATTTGAAGTTATAAATCAGACCAATTATCGTAGCTAAAGAACTGAATACTTCCATTTTGACCTCATTAGGTTATAACGCCGCGTTAAGTAGTGAGCAACGCGACCACCTAACCTAAGCCATTACGCCTTAAACACCAAAACTTAACTTGAGCTTAGAATGCCGAGCGTTGCGAATCTGTCTTAAACGCTTTGTTATGTGTTTGTTTTCGCATAGTACAAAACTCTTTCTTTATATTGTCACAAGCGATTGATAAGGATTTTTCGGCAGAAACCGAATACGCTACTATTTTTTCACTTTGCTTTTGGTATGGAATTGAAGTTAGTAAGTTTTCCATTAATTCTTCGGTGAAATCGATGGTATTCGAGATATTTCCCACTTCATCGCCTGTACAGAACGTAGCCACCCACTCCAAATCTGCTTTTGACTGGGAAATAGAACGAAGCCATGCATATTTAAGCGGTTCATTATCATTTGCCAACTTTTCGATATCAGCGTGAACGAATGCACCATTTTCAATTCTAGACACCCAAAGAGTTGATTCCTTATATGCTTCAAAGTTCCGAAGCAACTGATAGTAGTTTTTTTCTAATTTAATTATCGCTTCGTATCTTTGGGAATGCGCAAACTGTTCTTTCCACGTACTTAAAGCGCGGTAAGCAAAAAAAGCTGCTACAGCTGTTGCAAACCCTCCAATTAGAGCACCAACACCAGCTGCCACATCAGTCCATTTCACACCGATAAAATAGTCCCCAACAAAGGTACAACCTAGCAAGAAGCCAAAGCTTAAGTTGGTCAAAGTGAACATCGCAACTACCGCAGTTCCCGTTATTTTCAAACTTTGAACTCCCAATTTAAGAAAAACACATAACAGCTATTAGACAGATTAATTCTGTATTTAAATACAGAATCATTCTACCTAGTTTCATATGCACTGCAATTTACCACGATTAATCACAGTAATTCAGTGACTTAAAACATAGATACGTTCATTGAATGACTAAATGCAGAATATTTCCATATAGTATGATTCTAGCGAACACCCTCTATGACTGTACATAAACACAGCTCCCACTCATACCCCAAAAACAGAAAAAGCCTGCCATTTATGCGAACATAAATGGCAGGCTTTATACGTTAGTTAAGCTTGTGAGTAGCTAACTTACGCCGCTTCGAATGCGAGGGCCTTCTTCTCTACCTGACGGAAGATCAGCGTTAGTACGCCGTTTACTGCTAAGTAGAATGCGCCAGCAATGCCGAACACGGTTAGCGTGTCGTAGGTTTGGCCGTTGATACGCTGTGCGTAGCCCATCAAATCCATGATGGTGATGGTGCTTGCCAATGACGTGCCTTTGAAGACTAGAATCACTTCGTTCGAGTAAGCTGGAACAGCGCGGCGTAGAGCGTATGGCAGTAACACTTTAAGCGTTGCTACTTTGTCCATACCAAGTGCACGACACGCTTCCCACTGCCCTGCTGGAATCGCGTTGAATGCGCCTCTGAACAGTAGCGTGCTGTAAGCAGCGGTGTTCAATGCTAATGCTAACATTGCACAGAACCAAGGTTGGCTTAACCATGTCCACATGAAGCTTTCACGAATCCAATCGAACTGGCCCGGGCCGTAATACACCAAGAAGATTTGAACCAACAATGGTGTGCCAGTGAACAGCGTGATGATGCCACGAGTGAACCAGTGAATCGCCGGTATTCTTAGGATTAGCGTTACCGTCATCAGCAGTGACAAGATACAACCAACCAGCAATGAAGCGCCTGTAAGTTGAAGACTGGTCACTAAGCCTTCAAGCATTTGAGAGAGGTATTGTTGATTCATGCCATTGCCCCTTTGTTACCCAAACCTTGAATAGAGAACTTACCATCAATCACTTTTACCAATCTTTGTGTGATTAAAGTGATGACCAAGTAGATTGCTGCTGCTGTCGCGTACCAAGTAAATGCTTCGTGCGTTGCCGCTGATGTTAGTTGTGCTTGTTTCAGCAAATCTGTTACGCCAATCAGCGATACTAATGCAGTGTCTTTCAGTAACACTAACCATTGGTTGGTTAGCCCTGGTAGTGCGTGTCTTACCGCTTGAGGTAACACGATACGAAAGAATGCACGAGACTGAGAAATACCAAGCGCGCTTGCTGCTTCTCTCTGCCCTTTGCTTACTGCTTTTAATGCACCACGCAAGGTTTGCGAAGCGTAAGAAGCAAAGATAAGTGACAGTGCAACAACACCAGATAAGAACGGGCTCACTTCTATGAAGTCGCCAGTGATCATAAACAGAACTTGTGTCGAACCAAAGTAGATAAACAGTACGACCAGAATTTCTGGTAAACCACGAACAATCGTCACAAATGCAGTCGTTGGCCATTTGATTGCAATACGACGAGACATCTCACCACTTGCAAACAAAACTGCTAGAACCAATCCAACCAATAGGCTTACGAACGCAAGCTGAACAGTCATCCAGCTTGCTTCGACGAGCCCTAAAGAGTAACCCGTTAATTCCATAAATTACTTACCGAAGTACTTGTTGAAGATCTTGTCGTATTCGCCGTTTGCTTTTACTGCTGCAAGTGCAACGTTAAGCTGGTCTACAAGTTCTTGGTTGCTCTTGTTTACTGCGATGCCAAAGCCGTTACCGAAGTACTCTTGGTTCGTTACTTGGTCGCCAACGTACGTTAGGTTGTCTTCTTTCTTGAACCATTCTGCTACAACGGCTGTGTCACCGAATACAGAATCGATACGACCGTTCTTCATGTCGATAAACGCATCTTGGTAGCTTGAGTAAGGTACCGCTGTTACGCCAGTCATTTGCTCAAGTAGGAAGCTCTGGTGAGTCGAACCATTTTGAACACCAACACGCTTGCCTTCTAGTGCTGCTTGGTCTGCTACTTTGCCTTCGAAAGAGATGAATGCTGCAGAGTTATCGTAGTAAGCGTTAGAGAAGTGCACTTGTTTAAGACGCGCTTCTGTGATGTCCATTGCTGAGATAGCTGCATCGTAACGTTTGAATTTAAGTGCAGGGATCAAGCTATCGAATGCTTGGTTGTGGAAAGTACATGTCGCTTTCATCTCTTCACAAAGTGCGTTTGCTAGGTCTACGTCAAAACCTTGGATTTGGTTGTTCTCATCCATGTATTCGAATGGTGCGTAAGTTGCTTCCATTGCGAATTTGATTTCTTCTTGAGCTGCTGCGTTAAAAGAAGCAAGGCCGATAAGTGAAGCTAGTAGAATCTTTTTCATTTTGTTACTCCGAATACTGTGTAATAGCGGCCTGTGGCCATTCTTATAATTTGATTGTTTTAATTGATGTTGTGTTTAGCTAAATCTAGTGAGTCAACTTTCTTTTAATACGTGACTTACTTAATGAGTCAGATACTCGGCAAACTCAGGTGTCTGCGGATTAACGAATGAATCGCTGGTGCCGTGTTCAACGATGTACCCTTTCTCTAAGTACAGAACGTGACTAGCAATCTTCTTCGCGAAATCGACTTCATGCGTCACGACCACTTGGGTAATGCCCGTTCCGCTCAATTCTTTAATAATGCTCACGACTTGGTTGGTGATCTCAGGATCAAGCGCCGCTGTTGGTTCATCAAACAACAACACATCCGGTTTCATCATCAGCGCACGTGCAATCGCAACACGCTGTTGTTGACCGCCAGACAGTTGAAGTGGCCAAGCGTCTGCTTTGTCGGCAAGTTGAAGTGTCTTTAATACTTCTTGAGCTTGCTTAATCGCTTCTTGCTTATCCAAACCCGCAACTTTGGTTGGTGCTTCAATCAAGTTTTCCATCACCGTCATGTGTGGCCATAAGTTGTATTGCTGGAACACCATGCCGACTTTACGACGAAGTTTAAGCCCCTGCTTCTCTTGGATTTGGCTTGAAAAATCGAATTGCTCGTTCGCAATGTCTAATTCACCGTTGTCCGCGATTTCTAGCAGGTTCAATACGCGCAGTAATGAACTCTTGCCCGCGCCGCTTGGGCCAAGCAATACCAAGGTTTCGCCACTGTCACAGTCGAAACTGATGTCGTGAAGAACTTGGGTATCACCGTATGATTTGTTGATGCTCTTTACTTGAATACTCATGCCACAATACTGCATTAATTGTCATTTGTTGGTTATTCTATTCAATCCGAGGTTTTATGCAAGAAAAATGTATAAAAAACTACTTTGTTGAATTTTTGTAACAAATATTGTACAAAAAACAGTCGCTATAACTGGTCTTACAACCAAAACTCGCAAGCCATTGATAAAGCTAATATCGAGATAAAAAGCAAACGTTTTGCTATCAATTTATAAATCATCGCATGGTTGCTTGTTTATGTGTGCACTCTCCTATCACCGCTTATTTACTTGCATAAAAATTAGGGTTAAATAGCTTGGTTTCCTATCCAACTGACTGGTTAAGAATGCTTAGTTTTCCTTTAAGGTCGTTTCGAATTATTCACTTAGTGATGAGGAAATATTGGAAATTGAGTTTCCTGGGGAGCGTCAAAGCGCAATAAATGCTTTAATGCTTTAATGGGTTCTATTCTCAACAACAATGACTTCCCAGCGAACAACACGCAGTACAGGCAATAAGTCATAAACCTTAAGTAATTAGCCATAAGCAACAAGCAACAAGCCATCTATTTTTAAAGCGACAACACATTAAGGCAGTCATATGCAAAACGATGTCTCTTCTACGCTCGACTCAAACCAGCGACAGACTCAAAAGAATCCCGATGCCAAACCTGAGAAAAAAAGCCTCAGTATTTTGTTTGAGCTGAGTAAATTCATTCAGCCTTATAAAGGTCGTGTTATTGCCGCGTTGATCGCGTTGATCTTCACAGCGAGCTTAACCCTTTCAGTCGGACACGGTATTCGTCTTCTCATCGACCAAGGTTTTAGCCAACAATCACTCTCAGACTTAGGCAGCGCGATTCAATTCATCATGGTCGTGGTCGTGTTAATCTCGATTGGTACTTTCTTCCGCTTCTATTTGGTTTCTTCTGTTGGGGAACGCGTGAGTGCAGACATTCGCTTATCGGTTTTCAATCATGTCGTGACGCTGCACCCGAGTTACTTTGAAACCAATGGCAGTGGCGACATCATGTCGCGCATTACAACGGATACTACTCTGCTTCAAAGCATCATAGGTTCATCGTTCTCTATGGCGATGCGCAGCGCGTTGATGTGTATTGGTGCAATCATCATGCTGTTTGCCACCAACATTAAGCTGACGTTGATTGTATTGGCCTCGGTGCCATTTATCTTGATTCCAATCCTAGTCTACGGGCGTCGTGTAAGAGCCCTATCTCGCCAAAGCCAAGATTCGATGTCTGATGTGGGTTCTTATGCAGGTGAAGCGATTGAACATATTAAAACGGTGCAAAGCTATAGCCGCGAAGAGCAAGAGAAAGCATCATTCGCGGTAGAAGTGGAAAAAGCTTATGAGATTGGTCGCCAGCGTGTAAAACAGCGCGCGATTCTTATCTCTGGCGTTATCGTGATTGTATTCAGCGCTATCGCAGGCATGCTTTGGGTTGGCGGCAGTGATGTCATCAACGGCACCATGTCGGCGGGTGATTTAGCCGCGTTTGTGTTTTACGCAATCATGGTTGCTTCGTCATTAGGTACAATTTCAGAAGTAATGGGCGAACTGCAACGTGCGGCAGGCGCGACCGAGCGATTAATCGAGATCCTGCAAGTTGAAAGCCATATCGTTGCGCCAGTTGCGAATCCAACTTCGCTTGCTAACGTAACGCCAGAAGTCGCATTTGATGACGTGACCTTCTGTTACCCTTCAAGACCGGACCATCCCGCAACAAGCAAGCTCACGCTCACTGCCCATGAAGGTAAAGTGTTGGCACTTGTTGGCCCATCTGGTGCAGGTAAAACCACCCTGTTCGAACTGCTACAACGTTTCTACGACCCACAAGTGGGTAAAGTCACCCTAGGCGGCGTTGAACTGAATCAGTTTGATCCTAACGAGCTAAGAAAGCAGATGGCATTGGTGCCGCAACAACCTGCTCTGTTCAGCAACGATGTGTTCCATAACATTCGTTACGGCAACCCGCAGGCAACAGACGAACAAGTTATCGAAGCGGCGAAGAAAGCACACGCGCATGAGTTTATTCAAAACCTACCTGATGGCTACAACAGCTTTCTTGGTGAGCGTGGTGTAAGGCTTTCTGGTGGACAGAGACAACGTATTGCGATTGCACGTGCCATCTTGAAAGATCCAAATATTCTATTGTTGGATGAAGCAACCAGCGCACTAGACAGCGAAAGTGAGCATCACGTACAACAAGCGTTAGAAGAGTTAATGCGTGGCAGAACGACGATCATTATCGCCCATCGATTATCAACAATTAAACACGCCGACCAAATTGCGGTGCTCGATAAAGGACAGCTAGTAGACATCGGCGACCACCAGTCTCTCATCAACAGCTGCGAATTGTACCAACGCTTGGTTGAGCTGCAATTCAAACACCTTAGTGCGTAATCATTGAGTGGATGTGCAACTAAGTCACTGACATTGTGTGGTTTCAAGCTTCAAAAACTTAAATCACACGTGTTGCAGTTTTGTTAATTTAGCGGTAGGGTTTTTATTCCAATAACAACTTATTCCGATGAAGGATAAGTAAATAACGTTAATTACACAGATAACAATAAGAGAGTTCGCATGGAAGCACTATTATCTGACTACCCGGTAGTAACAGAAATCCCTGTCGCTTGGGGAGAAATGGACGCACTCAATCACGTTAACAACGCCGTATATTTTCGCTATTTCGAAACCGCTCGCTTAGATTTTTTCAAGCACGTTGAGTTGATGGAAGAGATGGCGATTACCAAAGTTGGCCCTGTTCTTGGTGACACTTACTGTAAGTATTTCCGCCCGGTCACGTATCCAGATACCTTGATGGTTGGCTCACGTGTTACCGATATTCAAGATGACCGATTCACCATGGAATACGCGATTGTCAGTAAGGCTCAACAGAAAGTGACGACCGTTGGCACTGCGACTATCGTGATGTTTGATTTTGCTTCGAACCAAAAAGCCCTGCTCTCGCTGCGCTTAACCAATGAAATCGAAAAGATGAACACGTTGAAAAGCCCATGCTTCAAACAAGAAGCCGTGACGGAATAACGTATTCGCTGATTGAGAAAGACTCAGAAAGTTTCAGACATTAAAAAGGCCACTCGATTGAGTGGCCTTTTGTTCATGGGTTCTGAGTGCTTATAAGCAGTTACGCGTTTAAGCGTTATAAACCTTGAACGCTATAAACCTTGAACCCTATAAACCTTGGACGTACTGAGCGTTAGTTCGAACTTCTACCATCTGCTCTAGGTTCTGTTGTGAACCTTCAACGCCGTCCAGTAGTGCTTCGAAATGCTTGATAAGCTCAACTTTGTCTTTCACTTCTTTAGAACCCGCACCGATGTTGGTTAAGTCAATGAAGAACTCATCGAACAGACCTGAGAAGTCAGTTACTGCATCATGGTTCAAGAACTGCTCGTGGTTATAAATGCTTGGGTAGCCACCCTTCTGTTTATCAACCGCGAAAGAGATGCCTTTCACGTTGGTAATCGTGGTCGCTTTCTCACACTTCAACATACAACCCGCTTCAATGCTTGGCTTGTTACAACCTACCGTTCTTTGGAAGAAACACTGACGGCTAGTCATCATCAAGATTGGGTGGTAAATGCTGTAGAACAGTTTGAAGTTCTCGGGGCGACGAATATGACGAATCTGACCTTTGTTGATCTCGTTCGAAATGAATGCGCCGGCACAGTTCAGCTCTTCTTTCAGAGTAACCAGTGCGTGAGAGTTGGTTGTGTTCATGAACGGGCCTGCAACCCACTCAATTCCCATCTCGTAAGCTTTGTAAGCAATACCCGTGTTGTTGGTTACGATGCGAGCAGGCTTGATCTCTTCAAGAATACGAACCGCTTCGTCGTAATCTTTACCGATCAATACCGCTGGGAACCAAGGAATCAAACGTGGGTTTGCTGCCAAGATGTCGATGTACTTGTTACAACGCTTCTTGAAGCTTTCTGGAAGTTTGAAGTAAACATCCGCGTCAGTCACGTCACACAGGTGTAAGTCTTCTACATCGGCGATAAGCATCGACATAGTCGGCTTCTCGTTCACTTTAGGGTGTTGAGGCAGTGCTGGCACTTCAACGTGCTTAATCACTTCCACAGAGCCGTTCAGAATGAAGTCGATCTCGTCTTTCAGGTCCGAAACTTCTTTAAGAGGAATCAGCAAACCTGCATCCACTTCACTGAAGTCGTGGCTTTCTAGCGTGTGAACCGCACTCTTCACGTTTTTGAATCGCTTCTCAAGTAGCTCTTGAGTGATCGCCTTCTCTTCAACCGCTTTCAATAGCGATTTAGATTGAAGGGTAAAGTTCTCTTTTGGCGTGTTCACAGTCACCGTAAATGGTTGACCCACTTTTGCGCTGAACGACAGGGCTACTGGTGTCTTGCGAATATCAAGGAACTCGATCTTGTCACGCATTTCGTTACCAAGAACGTCTTTCGCTTGGTGAAGTTCGTTGGTCACTTCTTGAATCTGTACCACTGAGATTTCGTTGTTCTGCTCCGTCGCTTTCTCAACAGCGTAGTTCATGCTGTTGTCGCGCGGGTTATCGATGAACATGTCTTTCGTTAGGTTGCCCTTTAGGAAAGAGTTGGTGAAATCACGGTTGAATACTTTGTGCAGGTTCGAATCGTCTTCGATCAACAAACCACTTTCTACAAAGCTATCAATCTGTTTACGCCATGTGTCGACCACAGTGTAAACATAGTGTGCGCCTTTAATACGGCCTTCTACTTTCAATGAGTCGACTTTCGCGTCAACCAATTCAGGTAGGTCGTAGTAAGCTGAGTTATCTTTAAGGTTGAGTGGGAACTTGTTGCCCGCGTTGGTGATTTCGTATTCATCACGACACGCTTGGCTACAACGACCACGGTTACCTGAGTTACCCACACTTACTGAACTTGAGTAACATTGACCAGAGAATGCGATACACAGAGCGCCGTGTACGAACACTTCGGTTAGTACGTCGTGATCGTGTGCCACTTCCGTCAGCATCTTGATTTCAGGCAGGTTCAACTCACGAGACAAGTTAACGCGCGTCGCGCCAATCTTAGACAAGAACTTGATCTGGCCTTCGTTGTGCGTAGTTAACTGAGTCGACGCGTGAACGTCTAATGATGGGAAATGCTTCTTAACTAGGTTGAATAAACCCAAGTCTTGAACAATGATGCCATCCACTTTGGTGTTCACAAGCTGGTTGAGCAGTTTGGTGATGCTCTTAGTCTCATGCTCCAGTAGCACAACGTTAAGAGTCAGGAACACTTCACAGCCGTATTCATGAGCAAGGCGAATCACACCATTCAATTCGTCTAACGATAGGTTAGAGGCTCTGTTACGAGCGTTGAATGTGTCTAAACCACAATAAACTGCATTAGCACCCGCTACGATGGCGGCTTTTATCGCTTCTACATCGCCACCTGGGGCTAATAACTCAATTTTTCTGCTCATTTTTGAAGTCGCTCACTTACTTATAATTTTTAAGCCGCGTATTCTACCCACATCACGATCTCTTTACCACCGTACAACACTTTTCAAACTAAATGACCTCAATAATGCCGAACGAATCCGATCTACCTATCCTTTATTCTTTGCGCCGTTGCCCTTATGCAATGCGCGGACGAATGGGCATCGCACTATCACAACAAAAAGTGTTACTTCGAGAAATCGTTACCAAAGACAAGCCTAGCGAACTATTGGCCAGTTCGCCAAAAGGAACAGTCCCTGTATTGGTGTTACCCAACGGGCAAGTCATTGAACAGAGCTTAGATGTGATGAACTGGGCACTTCAACAAAATGATCCTCAAGATCTTCTACGTTCAAGCAATCCAACGCTTAGCGAACAAGTTCAGCAGCTCATTAAAACCAACGATGAAGAATTTATTGGTCACTTAGAAAAGTATCGTGCATCGGTGCGTTACCGAAACATCGATGTTGAACAACGCCGACAAGCCTGCGAAACCTTCATTAAGCAGTTAGAAGTGCGACTCACCGATCAGCCCTACTTTTTTGGAGAAACCCCAAGCTTGGCCGATTTTGCGGTGATGCCTTTTGTCAGCCAGTTTGTGCGAGTCGAAAAGAAGTGGTTTGTGAAATCGGAATATCAAAACGTAGGACGTTGGTTAAGAGCACATCTCGAAAGTAAGCTCTACACCCAAGTCATGAAGCAATACCCTTTGTGGAATGAAACCAAGCAAGATTGTCTTTTTGGATGACTTAAGAGAATTTTGGGTGATTTAAGGGTATCTGGGGTGATTTAGGGGAATTCAGAGTTAGATAAAGCGTGGGTATTAAGGTGATTACGTGACGCTGTATCTTCTTTGTAATGAGCAGATATTCAAAGGCTTAGCTGTCTATTTACCGATAACTACTGTCTCTTAACTAGCGACCACAGTCTAAGCTAAGCCTTTTGTTCATTTCAAACTGATCACTGAATCGCTATCGAAATCTCGACTTCAGTTTCACCTTTGTAGAATTCAAAGTCTGTCGTGTAAGTTCTCTCATGTGGGCAGTCAGCAGCGTTGAAATACGCCCACACTTCACCCCATAGGTCGATCACAGCTTGTGGTAATTCACCTTCAGCAGAAAACGTTAAGTACTTACCCGCTTCTATTTCGGTTTCTACAAGTGCATCTAAGTTCTGATCCGTAAGTGCATTAGTACACGCGATAACATCAAACTCGCCCGTAAAGTCAGACTCGTAATTGGTGTAGACACCATACACTTTTGAATCCGGGGTTAATTTTGGAAATGCTTGGTCAAAAAAGCCCTGCCACAATTGCCCTATCTTGGCTGTTGCTGGGTCCATCTCATCCGTATTGGTGGTTCTTACTGAAAAACCATACGCCTTCACGGCTTCAATCATTTCTACTTTCATTCGTTTTATTCCTAAGCCAATCGACGCGTAACTCTATTAAATTTTTAAATAATCTTAACTAATCTTGTATCTCTTTATGACCACACTTTTCACAGACAAGGTGACGAGAAAACTCATCCATTGACGCGATAAACGGACCAAGGAACCAACCTTTTATCACGCCTGTCCAAAATTCGCTTCGCTTTTGGTTAGGTTTATCTGCAAACGCATTCTTCTTACGAACCAATATAACGACATGCTGTGTCTCTTCTCGGCACTCGGTGCAATAGCGTTGCTCTATCGTGTTATTCATTTGACAACCTATGACGCTTTAAATGAGACATGCTGAAAGTGAGGGTTGTCGACACAGACATCCAATGTCGCTATTTGAGTTAATACGACAAGTTGTTGCTCGCCTTGAATACTGACTTTAATGCACTCTTCACGGCTGTCATTGCGCTGGGTATCTAACCCGACACATTCAATCTGCTCGCCAGACTTCAGCGTTAACTTGATTGGGTATCGGTGCATACACACAATCTCAATATAATCGTAATCGTTGCAACTAATCATAATACCCCTCCAATTCATCTACCACGCTAATGCGACATGCCATACTATGCAATATGCATATAATCAATCATTTACCTAAATCACATTGATGGTCGTCCGTAACTAAACCTACTTTCGAATTCGGTTTAATCAAGCTTTCTCATTCACGTTTCTTTTACTCACACCTGATTATTCTTTCATTGTTAAATAATAATCGAGAACAAAACAATGAAAAACATCAACCATTTACACGTGTTAGCTTTCTTGGGTTTAGTCGCTTCAATGATGGCGTTTAATGCGAGTGCTGCCTCAGAAGTCGATGCGAGTCACTTCGCCAATGGCAAAACCAAATATCGACAGCTTTGTCAGGTGTGTCATGGCGACAAAGGTCACGGAGACGGGCCTACTGCCGCTTCATTACCACACAAGCCCGCTAACATTGCGAATAAACTGAGCGGCTTTTTTGCCAGTCCAAGTTCTTTAGCAGATGACATTTTAGAAGGCGATGTAGAGCAAGGCATGCCTGCGTGGCAAGGTGTGATCACCAAGCAAGATGCTCTGGATATTCTGACGTACGTAGAACTGATCCAGTAGTAAACGCTGTTCCAATCGCCTTTTGAACAGATATCTCGGTTAATACTCCCCGTTCTATTGCGCTATCTATTTGATTGATTACACTCAATTTAATGGATAGTGAATAATACGGAATGTTATGACCTTTAACCCCCTAGCACTAAGTAGCCTGATACTTGTTTCTACGACGACACACGCCGTCAGCTTTATCGATGAAATTGATGGCCAACTCGATATGGGAGAATACCTCGCAGAAAATGCCTACGGTTTTCTTCCTGTTCCCATTCTCATTACTGAGCCTGCGGTAGGATACGGTGGCGGCTTCACCGGTATCTTCATGCACGAATCTGAAGAGCAAAAAAACACGCGTAAACAACTCGCCGAAAAATCCATCGATGGCGGCGCGCAACTTCTCACCCCTGCAATCACTGCGGTTGGCGGCTTTGCGACAGAGAATGGCACTTGGATGGCGTTTGTTGGTCACAAGCGCAGCTGGAAGGAAGATTCAATACGCTACCTTGGTGGTTTGGGTTATGGCGATATCAACATGACCTTCTATCGACAAAGCTCTCCGAACGCCTTGGCTCCACTCGAACCAAACGAAGGTGTGGAACTAGGGCTAAAAGGCATGGGCGGGATACAGAAACTCCAATTTAGAGTGCCCGACACCCAATGGTTACTTGGGTTCTCTCAACAATTCTTCGCACCCACTCTTTCACTCAATAATCATCCTAAAGCGCAAGAGATCTTAAACAACATCGGTAACACGTCACCGACCTCTTCTGGTTTAGGTTTAATCGCCGAATACGACAGCAAGAACAGCTTCTTGAATCCGACGCAAGGCTACAACTATGTCGCGGAATACCTATGGTTCGGTGATGCGATTGGCAGTGATTACACCTATCAAACATTCAATTTAGAAGGGTTGAACTATTGGGAGTTAAACAAGGAGTGGAACTTAGCATTGCGAGGACAATACAAATCATTATCGACCAATGAACGCGTGCTTTCTCCTCAATATTACCCAGACATTGAGCTGAGAGGTATCGCCCGTAATCGTTATCAAGGTGAACACACCGTCGCGGCAGAAGTTCAAGTAAGCAAACAATGGACACCACGTTGGTCAACTGCCGTGTTTACGGGGATTGGCTATGCGGGTGACAGCGATAAAGACATGTTTGATCAAAACTCACACGCGGCTTACGGCGTCGGTTTCCGTTACCTTATCGCAAGACGCTATGGTTTGATTTCAGGGATTGATATTGCGTTCAGTGAAGAAGACACCGCACTCTACTTCCAAGTCGGTGCGGGTATCTAATTCATTAAGCTGCCCTTAACCGATGAGACAAAGCGCACTGGGAACAGTAATTACTTGAGCGCTTTCCAGTATTGATAAAGCCCATCGATATCTGAAGAACACATCAACGACATTGCGCCTTTGATCTGTTCTTCGCTCCACTCCCACCATTTCATTTCTAGCAAGTGAGCGATTTCAGTCTCATTGAAACGAAAACGGATGTGACGCGCAGGGTTTGAACCAACAATCGAGTATGGCGCGACGTCTTTAGTCACAACCGCTCGACTTGCGATGATGGCTCCGTCACCGACCTTAACACCACTCATGATCATGGCTTCTGTGCCAATCCACACATCGTTACCAATCACGGTATCACCCGAGCGTTCAAAGCCGTCTATCGCACCTTCAAACTTCTCATCGTCTTGATAGAAGAACGGGAAGGTACTCACCCACTGATTTTGGTGGCCTTGGTTGCCCGCCATCATGAAGACTGCGCCAGAACCAATCGAGCAGTAGCTGCCAATGATCAGCTTATCGATGTCGGTTCTATCCGGTAATAGGTAACGCGCACAGTCATCAAAGCTGTGGTTATGGTAGTATCCCGAGTAATAGCTGTGCTCGCCCACGATGATGTTTGGGTTGGTCACTTGTTCTTTGAGTGACTTTCCAACAAACGGGCTCTCAAAATAGTTTTTCATGTTTGTACTCTTAGTTTCGTTCTTTTAGTTAGGTACTTGTGTTGCGTGTTTATGGTTTAAACTGGTTTATCTGAGTGTAACTTGTTTATCTTAGTGTAAAGGCAAACGCGCCCTATCGACCGCCCGCAATATCAATAAACGAGCCGGTGACATACGAAGCTTCGTCTGACAATAACCATGCGATAGAGTTCGCGACTTCTTCTGGTGTGCCGCCTCGTTGTAACGGTAACTGCGAAGCGAGTCTGTCTACGCGATCTGGCTCTCCGCCGTCTGCGTGCATCTCTGTATAAATACAACCTGGCCTTACGCCATTCACTCGGATATTGCGTGAAGCCAATTCAAGCGATAAGCCTTTAGTAAGAGAATCCATCGCACCTTTCGATGCTGCGTAGTCCACATACTCAAACGGTGCGCCTGTTCGAGAAGCGGCAGACGATACATTCACAATCGAACCCGCGCCATCGGCTTGTTTGATAAAGGCTTTACTGCACAGAAAGCAGCTTGATACGTTGGACTTCATCACTTTTTCAAAGCGATCCAATTCAATATCAACCAATGGTGACTGGATAAACAAGATCCCGGCATTATTGACCAAGTGAGTCACTGGGCCTAGCTTATTACGAGCAATCTCAAATAAGGATTTCACGTCCGATTCAACAGACACATCCGCACGCACGCTTATGGCGGTTCCGCCTTGTTTGCGAATTTCGTTCACTAGATCTTCAGCTCGCGACTCATTGTGTATGAAGTTAACGCATACAGCATAGCCTTTACTGGCCAACAATTTAGACGTTGCTGCGCCAATGCCTCGGCTTCCGCCGGTTACAATCACTACCTTGTTCAATGAAACCTCCTAATGTTTACTTTTTCTGTGCAAGCTGATTGTTCGATACAAACTTATCGTATCGACACAAACTAATTGTTCGACACAACCTGAACCCATTGCGATCGCCACGCCGGCGCTTCGAATGGGTCTGGCCAAAACTCAGTTTGCTTTTGAATAAAACCATCAACCACCGTGTGAAAGGTAATCACTCGGCCTTTCAACACACTGTCAGTGACCGAAACGTCCGTTACTACAGTATCACCTTCACAGACAATTGAATTGAGCGCGAACTCCCAAACACCATTAGCTGGGTATTCAGCATTGACTGCCGTGAAGTTGTCGCGCCCTACCGTCAATTCAGACGACTGAGGCCAATAGCCTTCAAAATCTGCGGCTAGCCATTCACTCGCCTTTGCAAAATCATTACTGCGCATTGCATCCCAAAATCCTAATACCACTTGTTTTGGTGTCATTATTCTTCCTTAAAGTCATTTACGTGTGGTGATTTTTAAACGTCGGCTTCGTTATGTGTACTTAGATTTCTATGCGTACTTGCTAATGATCGTTAAAAGATCATCGACACTGTTAGCAATGTAGTCCGGCTTGGTTTGCCAATTTTCAGGCTCCGATCGGCTATAACCTGCGGCCACGGCAATCACTTTTGCATTGTTACCCAGCGCGGCTTCAATATTGCGAGCAAACTGTGTGTCCGCTTCATGGTCACCGATATACATCAAACAAAGCTCGTTGGTATGATCAACGCCAAATATGTTCTCGACACATTTCACACCACCAAATGGATGGGGTTTTTGGTTGCCGTTCGAGACATCGTCATAGCCCACGACCGATTTAAACAAATCGCCGATGCCATAGCTGTCGAGTACACCACGAATATTCAATTGAGAGTTTTGAGAGCAGATCCCATGTGGAAGATGAGCAAACTGATTAACCACGGTTTCCATTCCTTCAAACAAAGCAACGGCTGTTTGGTTTTTCTCTTGATGCTCTGCCCACATTCCACCAGCGATCAACATTTCGTCATGGGATAAGCCGTAATAGTCGACATATAAGGCTTGCCAGTTTTTAGCCCCGTGGTTGGCTTCATGATAAAGCGCCTCGCTAAGCAAATATTTAGGTAAGTTGTCACCTGACAAGTGTGGCGCGACTAAAGAGATAATGTCTTTTGTGATTGCGATATTCTTTGGAACGGAATTAACTAAGGTTCCATCGTAATCCCACAGGATGGCATCTAACTTCATACACTATCTCTTTGTTTCAATTAATAATTTGAATTTATCATTCATAAGCCTATTGAGGGAAATCTTATTGTCTTGAATTTCGAAATTTGTCGAATATGAGCAAAGCTGGAGAACAAACCGTTACTAGCAAACAAAAACCAAACAGCCTTTGCTCACATCACTGCTTTATCAAATGCAATATATGCGTATAATCCCCGCTCCATTGCGCTATCACCGTTAAAAATAGCGCCATTCAACATTTTTAATGAGTACCCAATGTCGAAACTATTTTTCAAAGGCCGTATCGAAACAAGACAGAACCACGTTCTTGCTGGCTACAACGTAAACCGCGATGTAAAAGCGGGTACTGAAGAATCTCCAATCGCTGTAATGGTTCAAACTGAAGCGCGCAAAGCATCAGTTGAAGCACTAGCTGCTGAAAATACTATCTTCGTTACTGTTACAGTCGACGCAGACAAAGAAGAGAACACTATCGAGCTTGATACTCTACTGAACAAGCCAAAAACGATGACGTTTGAAAAGACCCCTAACCGTAACGATCCATGTTCTTGCGGCAGCGGTAAGAAATACAAGAAGTGTTGCGCATAAGCGCTTTGAACTGAAGAATTTAAAAACGGACCGGTAGCAATATCGGTCCGTTTTTTATACGCTAAGGAAGCTTATTCAGCGTAAGACAAACAATTAAGCGTCAGACAAACTGAAGCCACTAAACTTGGCGAAATTAGGCGTCGCCTTACTGCCACTGAACGTATAAAGCATCACACCCTGTTCACTGCCTACTAACGAATCAAACGTGATCACTTGCTGCCATTGTTGTTTTTCTAACGGACGGAAATGAGCGCTGACTTTCCCGCCTTGCTTGACGAGCTTTACCGACACACTAGATTCACTAAACAACAGACGTTCCTTGATCTGTGGCTGACCATTTTGTTCTACAACGAACACCAATGACCGCTCGCCCATGAACATCTCTTTGCTCACTTTAATGTAGTTGTCGTTATCCCAGTAAATACCTAAGCCGGCTTGTTCAAATGAACGGTTTGGATCTAATTGAACCGTCACTTCTGTGTTGTAATCCGAGCTAGATACTGGATGAACGAAGATATTATCAACATCAGCTGAACCCGCACCAAAGATATTGCCCTCTTGCACTTGCATCGTCAGCACGCCGTCTTCCAAAGACCAATGTTCCGGATTTTCATTTCTGATTCGCCAGTTAACGAGGTTATTCATGTTATTAGTCCTTCCTGCTAGATCATGCGTTGACGGAGTTGATAAAACACATTGTCGAGTTCATCGGCGTTTTGCTTTTGAATGCGATTAAGCTCTCTTTGTACAGAATCGTACATAAGTTGGTTATCCATGTCTTTCAATGCCGCGTAGTAATGAATGCGACGTCCCAAGATAAAGTTATTCTGGTCATTCTCACTCATCATATTGAAACGGTCTATTGTCGCTAAGAACTTCGCTTTATCCTCTGGTAACTGTCCGTTCAGTTCCATCAACAAATTAATACCGTGATAGTTACCATAGTTGCCCGTCACGCTGTTTAGTTTACTGATCAGTTGATATTGTTCTTCAAGCATTTCACGTTCGCTAAGTGGCGTGAACTCTCCATTCTGCACCAGTTCATCCAGTTCGGTTCCAGACTTCACAGCAAGCGACAGAATGCGTATTTCATCTGGGTTGATTTGGTTAAGTAAAGTCGCCGTTTCTTCAACATGCTGCGCCGAATATTCTTTACCACCCAAACCAAGGATAATGAAGGTCATCATCTTCATACCGGCTTGCTTCGCGTACTCGGTCGATTTCAAAATAGACTTCGGCGTAATGCCTTTTTTCATCAGTTTCAGAACATCAATAGACCCCGACTCCATACCGCAATAAAGCATGTTGAGTCCTGCATCACAGATGGCTTTCATCTCTTCAGGCGACTTCTTAGTCATGCTTTGCGCTCGTCCATAAGAGCTGATCTGCTTTAACTCTGGAAAGGCTTGTTTGAGTGTATTCAACACATCCAGCAAATCTTCGGTATCCATAGTGAATGAATCACCGTCTTGCAGAAAACACGTCTCAAATTTACGGTTCTTATAGAACGCTTTCGCAGCCCAAATGTCTTTCTTAATCTCTTCAACGGGACGAATTGAAAACTCCATCCCCTCAAACAGCGTACAGAATTTACATTTGTTCCAAGGACAACCTTGGGTGGTGCGAATCAATAAGCTATCCGCTTCTGAAGGTGGACGAATAGGCCCTTGTTGGAACTGATACTGTGTCATTTGAATACCCAATAATTAACTATTCGCATAGGCTACTGGAAGTTTACTCAATGAAAAACACGGTACAATTTGAATTATTATCAAATAAAAACGGATAATTGAAACAGAAGAATGTTGAAGTATTAAGTAGATTAAAGGCTAATCAAGGTTGTCTGGTGTACGTAAATTGGTTCCACACTTTGTACATTTATAGTCACCGTTTCCGCCACTCGAAGATAGCGACGATAAAATCATTCCAAGCAACCCTGGCTTCTTTTCATGTTTTGGCGCTTTTTCGGCTTGGTTACTGAACATAGTGTACTTGTGCAGTGTCAGTTCCTTACAGTTACTGCAGAACGCTCTCGTCTTCTCACTTCCATACATAATATCTATCGCCTTAACCCAAAGCACAAACTAAACATATGGCAAATATGCCACACGTAGAGTTAAATCTAAATATTTTCATGAAGTTATGAGTAAGTAAGATCGCTTAAAGCAACGTGTTAGAGCTATTCTCCGACTAGCTTTTCATATAAGAAATCAATCAACACACGAACACGACGGGCTTTTTGTGTATTGCGATGGAAATACAAATAGAGCCCTACATTATCACTCCAACAATGTTCAAGAATCGGTACTAGCTCACCAGACTCAAACTCTTTCTCCACCATAGGCGTTAGTAAGCGACCTATCCCAAGCCCTTTTTTTGCTGCATCCACCATAATGTCCGTATCGTTCACCGTCATCGCCGTTTCTACGTTTACATGAACCGTATTTCCGTTATCCACCAGTGGCAATAAAGCGAGTTTGTTAGAGGTGATGAATCGATATTGAATCAACTTGTGTTGTGACAGCGCTTCGATGCTTTGGGGCGCACCATGTATCTCTACATAACTCGGTGACGCAAACAGCGCTTCTTTAAGCCTCGGAGTGATTGGCTTAGCTATCATGCCCTCTTCGACTTTGTCTCCAAAACGGATCCCCAAATCAATGCCGTTTTTCAATATATCAACGGTCGCATCAGAGATAGAGATCTCGAGTTGAATCTCAGGATAGCGTAAACAGAATTCCGCATAGATAGGCTCTATCCACTGTTTATAAGCAAAGCGCGGTACCGTGATGGATACGTGACCAGATGGATTACGGCTTAGATCAGCAACACTCTCCATTGCGGTACTCAAATCACTGATCGCATCCACCGTTCTTGTGTACAACGTTCTACCAGCTTCTGTCAGTTCAACTCTTCTTGTTGTGCGAATAAACAAAGGCAATCCAAGTTCGCTTTCAAGCGCCTTCAGAGACTGACTCACCGACGGTGGTGCGATCCCAAGCTGCCTTGCTGCGCCAGAGATTGAGCCTTCACTCACAATCGCATGGAACATCGTCAGTTGATTGTACGTTGCACCTTTCATTGCTGCTTACCCATCATTTCAATCGCTACTTTCACTCGTCACAGTATTATTAGCTTCAGCCTAATAGTTATTTAAGGATTAGTCATCTAAAACTAACAAAAGAATGAGCTTATGATTACTCCATCAATTAAGCGAACGAGACAGTCATCATGAGTAAAACCCTTGTTATTTCAGGTCACCCTAACCTTGCCGAGTCATACACGAATACGCTAATCATCGACACTTTAGAAACACAGATGGAAGACGTTTCAATTCGACGTTTGGATACACTTTATCCAGACTACAAAATTGATGTTGAAGCAGAACAAGCAGCATTGATTGAAGCGGATGTGATTGTGTTGCAGTTCCCGTTCTACTGGTACTCTGCGCCAGCATTACTAAAGAAATGGTTAGACGATGTGATGACCTTTAACTTTGCGTACGGGCCAGAAGGTAACAAACTCAAAGGGAAAGATCTGTTCCTCTCTTTCACCATCGGCGGACCAAAAGAGTCCTACGATCCACTGAGCTATAACCACTTTACGATTGAACAGCTTATGTTTCCTCTACAGCAGACGGCGTATCTTGCAGGCATGAACTACCGTCCACCGGTATACACGCACGGTATGGTTTATATCCCTAACGTATATAACAAGTTAGAAGACGTACAAGCTAGAGCCAAACAACATGCTTCGCGTCTAATGGATGAGGTTCGTAAGGTCACTCATTCCGACGAGGAACTTGTTCGTAAGTTCGTCACTAATTGGTTCGAGCAGTTAGACACGCTGCCAACACAAGAATCGATGTTTACTCAATCGTTGTCATCTGACGTTGTATTCAATATGCCTGAAGGACAATTTGTTGGTCACGCTGGGTTTAAAGATTGGTATGCAATCGCTCGATCTACTTTCAAACCAAACTGTTCTCATGGTATCGAACAACTGGAGATCAAACCTATTGGTTCGCAGTATCAAGTTAGCCTGCATGTTCGACTAAAAGCAGACACCTTCCCTGATTCTTCAATGAAAGGAGAGTCTATTGAATTGGTGGTTAACGAAACCTGGTTGGTCTCTGTTGATGATACTAACAATGTCAAAATTCACGAATATGAAGTGGTTGCATTGTCGTAGCTTTAAATAGCCAAAAGCCTGATAAAGCGATGAGGAGAGCAAGTTCGTTTCAACTGCTCTCCTCACCTTTGGATCTTTGCGTATTAGGCTAATTAGCTAACTACTTATCTACGTAATTACTTTGTGATTTAGTTACTTATCTACGTAGCTACTTAGCTGGCAACTTAGTAATCAAGCTATTTAGCTTTCACTTTCTTTTTCGCCACTGTCGCTTCTGATAGCTTGCTTAGTACACCCGATACTTTCTTAACGACCTCGTCACAGCCATTGATCGCGTGACGCTCTACCAAGTAATTAGGATCGTTGTAAGACAACCATACTTTCTTATTAGAATCCTCAGTGACTAACACCTTCTGCGGCAAATCTATCGCGACTTCTTGAGCACATTGCATTAATGGTGTCCCTACTTTCGGGTTACCAAAGATGATGACTTCCGTTGGTCTCAATTCAAGATCGACCTTACTCGCGTTTTTCTGATGATCGATTCGCGCAAACAAGGTCAAGCCTTTGCTCTTGGCGATTTCTTCAAAGCGGTCAGCGGTCTCTTTCACTGAGTAATTACTTTGGTATTTAATCAAACCATCAGAAGCCGCAGCTGAAAATGATGCCGAGAGTAAAATGGCGCATAGTGGTAGTAATTTTTTCATCGTCACCTCAGAGATTTAACCTAATCAAACTTACATTCATAGCGCCACTTCTAAAATCAGCGACGTAACCCATGTCAGTATAGACGCGATTCCATTCTCAGTTTGCAGAGAGGATCACTTTTCTAATGCGTCTTATTATCATCAGTTTAGGTTAACTCGACGCTAACCATTGGCTTTGAAGCTTGAATGTTTGGTCATCAAAATCAATAGCGCCTTGCACACCTAGTGGCGTGACTAGCATGGGATGGGTGTGGCAACTGTCGAAACCATACAGGATCGGGACATTTTTACCGTTCAACACTTCAAGAAGTACATCGAGTGGTGTTCGCCCTGTCCCTTTGTCATCAAACAGTTCATGTTTGCCAAGCACAAGCGCACCTACTTTATCGAATACTCCGCAAGCCAATAAGTGTGCGAATGAACGCTCGACCGCTTCAATGCCTTTTAGCGAATCTTCAATAAGCAGAATATCGCCAGACTGAATTTCTGGCATGTATTCGCTGCCCCAAATCCCCGCCATCGTACTCAGATTGCCACCAATCACGCGACCGCTTACTTGACCTCTTCCCATGAAGTGCCATTCGTTATTGTAAACTGGCTTTGCCGAATCTTGAGTTTCCCAATCGTGTTTAATGTCCGTCCAACTCTTAGGCATCGTGTACCGATGTTGGCTTGAATCCGAACATAAGATGTCAGTAAACGATTGGAAGGTTTCGTCGACTAACGGCGGGAACTCACCAAATGACGCGACGAGTGCCGGGCCATAGAAAGTCACCAATCCAGTTTTGGCATAGATACCTAACAGTAAGGCTGTGGCATCTGAATAGCCGACGATGATCTTAGGGTCGCCTCTAAGGGCATCATAATCGATGTATGGCAACAGTGAGTTGCTGTTGTTACCACCAATGGTCGACATAATGCAGCGCACGTCAGGATCTCGAATGAGCTGATTAAGTTCTTCGGCTCGCGCTTGAATTGAGCCAGAACGATACCCTTCTGATTCTCCGGTTAACGAACCTTCAACCAGAATGAAGCCCTGCTTTTCCAAATAACGTTTAGCACGAGCAAATCGATTAGGTGCAAAGACCGTTGCGGGCGATGACGGTGAGAAAGATCCGATTTTGTCACCGATATTTAAAGCTTTTGGGTATATCACTCGTTTGTCCTCCATAACAAAATTGGAATAATACGCCTGACTGAAACTCACTAATTCTTAAAGCGAACGAGTTCTTTAAGCGAGTTGATTTCGGGATTAGAGCTCAAAAATTAAGGTTGAATCAAATTTTCATCCCCAATCAATGCCACGATTTAGTACCACATTTCTCACATTGGTATTCGTAATCACTGTCGACATAAAAACCGGGAACATTATGGTCACCTCTAAACAATAACGTCATCAGGTACTCCATCAACACGCCTAACTTCCATTGTTTCTTTTCAGATTCAGCGTCCGCTTTAGATTCAGTATCGGAAGCGTTAACAGCAAGGTGCGGGGTAAGTGCGTTGCACTGCTCACAGTGGTAAGGGTGTTTAATATACTTATTATCAAGCATTTATATAAGCCAGCTAACATTTATAAAGTTGACCCATACTAACAAGTTATCAGTCGGTTCTCGAACTTATTGTTGTCCATTAGAGTTATATTAGAAAGAAATGAGACACTAGATAAGTGCCATGTATCTTGAATCTACTTTAGTTGGCATTGCGGGAGTTTGATAGCAGGACAAAATTTAGTTAAGCGCTTTAATTAGAACCGAGTAATTCCACAGGTTTGCTTCATCTTCTCCAAGCTCTATACTTACTTCTCCACCCTCTTTATCAAGAATAAAAACCGGCATATCACCGCTAGACTCACCATCTTCATAATCGCATGACATTTTGGCCTCTAATAGAATAGCGTTAGCTTCATGCTTAGAAAGAACACCCGAATAAATGCACTCTTCAGTTTGAGATGAGACTTCCTGACCGAAAGAGTGGAACTTAAAGGTTGGGAAGTTGAGCTTTGATTCAGAATCCTCGACAGTGACCGACACTTGGTAATCGATAGCTTCAATATTGTTATCGGTTGCAAATACACAACCGGAAACGCCAAGTAACAATACAGCTAAAGCAGTGGTTTTCATGTGGTTCTTATTCCTTCAACTATGGGCTTGCTACTCTCAAGTAACACTATGAATTCCCGGGTTAAATTTAAACGTTGTTAGGTGAAACTTGTTTGCCATTACTTGGCAAGATAGTTAACTTTTACTTTAATAGTCCTTTGTCCGCAGCCCCTTCAAGTTGCACTTCTAGCTCTTTCCATAGAACACGACTGCCTTTAGAAATACGCTCGCCATTGAAGGTCAGTACTTTGTCTTTGGATATGTTGTGCTTCTTCCAGCTGTGACCACCACCATGGATGTTATGAAGCAAAGGTGGCACTCTATCGATCGCCTTACCAAATCTG
The DNA here is from genome assembly GCF_041467855.1 of Vibrio sp. 10N.247.311.51. Classification (NCBI taxonomy): domain Bacteria; kingdom Pseudomonadati; phylum Pseudomonadota; class Gammaproteobacteria; order Vibrionales; family Vibrionaceae; genus Vibrio; species Vibrio sp. 10N.247.311.51. The sequence continues at coordinate 197,768 of NZ_JBFSVK010000006.1, forward strand.
GCTTCCGGCGACTCACCCGCTTCGAACTCAAGCCATAGATCCAAGTACTCGGTGCTTAAATGGCTCGGCAATGATTTGAGCAAGCGCTCGACGCAGTTTCTCTCTTTGAGCTTGTTTTCTTCGGTTTCACTGGCATAAATGATAGTGTCTCCTGCATCGATTTCCCCAAGGTCATGAATCAGCAACATCTTCATTACTCGGGTAATATCGATTTCTTCATTGGCATAGTCTTTCAACATGAGCGCGCTCAAACAGACGTGCCAACTGTGCTCGGCCGAGTTTTCATATCGGTCCAATCCAACTGGTTTTGTCTGTCGATGAACATCCTTTAATTGTTCAATTTCGACCATGAATTGCAGAATGCCTTTGATTTCTTCCACGATGAGCTTCCTTAACTTAAGTTGATGATTTATCCGAGCTGAGGGTTAAAAGAGCGACAAAGGGTCGTTACTCCCAATAAACCGACATTTTGTAATACGCAACGCCCGATTTTTCAAATTCAGAGCCTTCGACAGCCATCCCAAATTTTTGATAAAAACCTAAAGCCGTTGTACGCGCATCGCACCAAAAATAGTGGATGTTTAAATCTTTGAGGTTAGAGATTGCATGATCAATCACGTTTGAACCGATTCCCTGCCCTTGGAATTCAGGCAGCGTGGCAAACTTTCTCAGCCTCGCTTCATGGCCTTGGATATAGATAGACGCGACACAAACCAACTGCTCACCAATGAACGCGCCGTAATGCGTTGCATGTTCGTCATCTGGCACCATACAAAACGACATCGGTTTATCAGGCCAAAGCACTTGATGCCTAACCGGAAGTACCTCCGTCGCTGAAAGCTGTTTTATTTCCATATTCTCGGTTTAACTCCGGACTTGATGATCTTTGTTGTAATTGCAGGGCTTGTGATTGCCATGATTGTTATTACTAAGCTTATTATTACCAAGCTTGGTACGTCATTAAGTGATAACGCTCTAATCCCTCTCCTCTTGTGGATGAGATAACAAAACCTTGCGACTGATAAAAGCCAATGGCGTTTTCATTGGCAGTCAAACACTTCAATGTCAGACCAGAGTAATGTCGTTTGCAGGTATTGAGTAAAGCAGAGCCTGCCCCAGAACGTAGCGTTCGCGGGTAAACATAGAGGTGATGGATAAAGCTTTCAGGTTTCCAAACAGAGGCAAAACCTAAAACCTTATTGCCAGAAACGGCGACCCATATTTCTTCACCTTCTGTATCTAATTCGAAATCGGATAACTTAAAAGCGTCGGCATCAGCCCAATGAAAGGTGTCCTGTCTTGATTCTAGATAGAGCGCCTGTAAAGCGGTTAAATACTTGGGTTGATACCTTGTGACTTCCATGTCGCTCCTGCCAATCCGTATGACTAGAATTAAGGTTGTGGGCTAAGCTTTTCTACCTGTTAGCCATAGGGTGTTCAGGGTTTAACTGAAGCAGATCCCACAAGTTACCGTAAAGATCTTCAAACACAGCAACGGTGCCGTAGCCTTGCTCTTTAGGCTCTCGGACAAAGTTAATGCCCAAAGACGTCATACGTTCGTAATCACGCCAGAAGTCATCGGTGTTTAAGAATAGGAATACGCGTCCACCAGCTTGGTTGCCGATGAAATCGTGTTGCTCTGGCTTGGAAGCTCTAGCAAGTAATAGGCTCACACCTGTTGAATTTGGTGGAGCAACAACAACCCAGCGCTTATCTTCTTCTGGTAGATACGTGTCTTCGATGAGATCAAACTTAAGCTTGTTTACATAGAAATCAAGCGCTTCATCGTAGTCTTTTACCACGAGTGCAATGTGGACAATATTCTGTTTCATAACATACCTTGTTGGGGTTTTAGCTGCGTGGAATGATGCCATGAAGCAGGGAAAGACACTAGGTGTCGCATCATAAATCGTAGTATCTCGTCCTTCAAAATCTAAAAGCTATGCACCACCTATAACTCCCAGAATCCGAGTTCGACGCCACCTTGAATAACAATGGCACACATGCCGTGACGTGGTAACTCCATTGGCGGCACCGCAACTTCGGCGCCTAGTTTCTCGGCTGCAGTTACTGCAGACTGGATATCATCAACCAGCGTGTAATGTCGAACAGTTGGTTCTTCAGTTTCACGAAGCGGTGCTCGAATGCCTATTACCCCACCATTAGATAGCTTTGCAGTGCGCGCCCCACCAAGGTTCACATCTGCACCACTGAACTTCACGTTGTAGAGCTGAGCGTATGTTGCACAAACAACATCGACTTCTGGGGTAACCACTTCAAGATATTGAACCTTCATCAAATTTCCTTCTCGTGTTCTTTAAAACTCTCAATCTGCATACAGCTGCGCAGGTATTTCTCATCAACAATTAGTCGGTTTCATATTACTAAGCAATTTGACCACGCATGATAAATTGCGGGCCTGCTGCGCCACCTAAATACTGCTCACTGGTATCTTCGAAGCCGCCTTTCTTATAACAGTTGAATGCTGCCGGATTTTTGCAATTCACAGTTAAGTAAATCGACTGATACGCTGAGTAATTCGCTTTTAAATATGGAAACAAAGCTTTGACCGTGCGAGTTCCTAAACCTTTACCTTGCTGGTTTTTATCGAGCACAAAAGCTCTTAAGCCAATGCTTCCTTCAGGGCAGAATTCGTAGTGCTCTGCGTAAGCGATATCCAGCTTAAAGAAACCAACAATTTCGTTATCAGACTTAATCACGTGCAAGTGCGTCGTTTCACTATCGTCTAATAAAAACTCTGCAGCTGTACCAGCGAACTTAACCTGTTCATCGGCGAGTTGGATGGCCTGAACTAACGCCACATGGGATTCTTCAAGCTTTTCGATAATTATCATTGTTGTTCCTTCTGTATAACACGCACGAAAAACCGACTAGAGCTCATCGCTAGTGTCTCGAGAAACGTAGTTTGGGAAGTTGATATTAAGAACGTTATCATCCTCAAGTGTGAATAGAACACTTCCATTCTCTACACCGGTTTCGTTCCGATCTGAACAACCTAGAAACAACTCCCAATCAAACGAATATTGAAGTCGGTATTGATTCGCATTGATGTGTAGAACGTCTTTGATTTTGATACCGTTCACCACATGTGCCATATCATCGATGTATGACAGATCAGGGATTAACTTTTCTTCGAAATTACTCTTATGCTCGGTTAAGAAATTGAGCAGTTCAGAACATAACTCGGAGCCATGAACCAATGGTTTAGACAGACTAGAAAACAACATTTCTAAATACTCCAGGATTGTTTTGATATTGGGCGGATGCCCGCGAATCTGTTACAAATTCAATCTCAGCCCGCACGAACCGTTAAGGCTAAACGTTACTATTATCCGAGCTATTAAACGAGTACATTCGAACTTCATCTCGAGGAAACCAGCCCAACTTTTCGTAAAACTGTTGAGCGTTGATGTTGTCGTTATAGACAAACAAGTGGGTCTTCGGGATGCCTAACCCTGCAAGTGCGTTGACCGCCTCTGCGACAAGCTTACAACCTAGCCTTTGCCCTCTAAAGTTGGCCGAGACAGCTAAATGTTGTAAATACCCACGACGTCCATCCGTTCCGACCAACACAGCGCCAATGATCTCGTTATTATTTTCAGCCACAAAACTCAAACCGGGGTTACGATCTAAATAGCTCGCAGTGCTTTCTTTCGAATCGGCATCGCGAATACTCATGCCTTCAGTCTGGCACCACAATGCGATCACTGAGTCGTAGTCTGAAATTGCCATTTCCCGAATGTTGACCACTCTACTCTCCTTGTATAAACGGGCGCTTAATACGCTACTTTTTGACGAGCGACTTGGTGAGAAACGATAGCGAGGAATCTACAGGGTAATTTTCTAACACCATCTGGCATTCATACCCTCGTTTCTCATAGAAAGGCTTCGCTTGGAAACTTAATGTATCGACCAATGACGACGTACAACCTTGAGACTTCGCATACTCTTCAATACGCTCAAGTAGCTCACTACCTACTTGCTTTCCTCTCATCGAATCGTCGACCCAGAAGAACTTAATCAGTAACCAGTTTCCCCAAAGGTCAGCGATAATGCCACCGACTTTGTTGCCTTCCTCCATCGCATAGTAAGCAACTTGAGACTTGGGGATCCCTTCCAGAAACGGTGTGTTGTGTTTGATTAACCCGCCTCTGACTTCATTAATGTCGTCATCGGAGGGCTCGATATCTAATTGGTATTCCATTGACTTCCTATCTCTGGATTAACGGCTTATGTAACATGTTCGATGCACTTACTAGCAGATAGCTAAACCACTAAAGTGAGTTACTTATACAAGCTAAACTTCTTTGTAAACTCACGTAGAATCTCCGTGTCACCAAACAGGCATACACCAAGATACTCAAGGTCTTCTTCTTTGATTTCTTTGGTTCGTTGCTGCTGCTCAACAGAACCACCTTCGATCATTGAGCTTGTAAAATCGGTAAATTTAATACCACGGCTGAAGGCTTCTTCACGCACTTTTCTAAGCTTATTTGAGTTGTCTGCTTTCAGCACGATGAAAGGGTAATGAGATAAATTAGGGTGAACATTGCCATCAAAGTCTTCATAGTCAACGTAGCAAGTCTCGTCACTTTCTAATTGATTAGATAGGCCAACGCTCAAGTGCCCTAGCACGTTCAATGTTCTTCCTAAATCCATCTTTTTGCTTAAAACCGCTATGAATCGTTTTTGGCTTTCGTCTGGTAAATGGCTCACTACATATCCTAATTCATTCCTAATCACAGTATTTGTATAACGCATTACTGGGGCGTGAGCAATGCAACCTTAGTACTCAGTTAATACATTTAGTCCATCCAATAATTCCGAGCAAAGACCAGTATTCGTTAAACCACAAGGTCATGATTTAATGAATATCTTGGCAGAACCTAAACAGATAACCGTCTGGAGTTTGAACGATGAACTGCTTCTGAGTCGCGATCGAATCACCACATTGATAAGACTTCGACTCTAACGCTAAGTAAATAGAATCAGCGGCGCTTTCGTTAACTCTCTGATATAGAGATTCGATGTCGATAACATCCCATTGAAAGTTAACGCCACGCCCTAAAGGTAACTCCAGATCACCTGAAAGCCATTTTCGACTTTTGCCCGCAATCCCTTCAAGCATCACATCAACACCATCAAGCGTTAGATAAGCAAACTCCTCATCTGGGCGCTCGTATTTCACTTCAAACCCTAACACATCGACAAAGAAGGATTTGCTCACATTAATATCGAAACAATAAAGCTCCGGAACTACTCTTAACGTCATGATTTATCCTTTGCACGTGCACTTAGAAATATGGAAAAACGGTTCAGGATGCCCACTTATCAAAAACAGCTTCAATATTATGTCCGTCTGGATCATGAATAAAACATGCGTAATAATTTTCGGTGTAATGTGGACGGGGCCCTGGAGCACCATTGTCTTTAGCTCCGGCCAACAGCGCAGCATCATAAAACTCATGGACTTGTTGTTGGTTGGCGACCCGAAAGGCAATGTGGAAACTCGTTAAAGGCCGCTCTACGTTCGAACTGCATATCTCAAATAAAAAGCCTTTTCCTAAATCAAACGCCCAGAACTTTCCTTTTTCTCCAAAGACGACTTTATACCCAAGTGGGCGAAACGCCTCTTCATAGAATGTTCGGCTTTTTTCTAAGTCACTTACGGAGACGGTAACGTGGTCAATCATATTCTTACCTTAAGATTCGATGAGCAGAAAGATTATCTCAACGCCCTTATTCTTCGAAGCAAAATCAAACATATCAACCCACTAAAACGTAAAGCCAAGGGCTCAACGTGTGGCACAAAGAAAGTAACCAACCGTCGTCAGGCTTCAATCGACTAGCCAATTTAGGTCGCTGTTGTATTGGATTCTGCCACGACAAAGTGTTCTAGCTTGAAGATGTGATGTTCAGGAATCCTTCTACCGACAGGGGTAAAGTACTCATCATTCAGATCAGCCAATGTCTTGTTTTGTGTTAATGCAAAACCATTTTCAGACAACAATGCTTCGATCTCTTCAGCGTTGAAGAACGATACCCAAGGTTCACCTACCTTTGCGGATAAGTTTTTAATGGTTTCCGCTCGCTTCGTCGCCTTGGGATACCCTTTACCAAAACAAGCTTCAGGATCATTTTTTAGCGATTCATCGACATACGATATAAAGAAAGTAGAACCACAATGTTTCGTAAGCTCAGACAGCTCTTTAATGGTCGAGGATTTCGCGTCTTTGCTTATGTATTGCGAAACACCTTCTAGGGTAATGATCGTGCGCTTCGATTGATCGAACCCCGCCGCCAAGAGCTGTTCTGTGAGTGACTGGCGATTAAAATCGACGCCGACATAGGTAACATTGCTCGCGTTAGGCAAATCTTTAGGCAGCTTAGAGCGCTTTCTAACTTGAACTTCGGGCTGGTCCACTTCAAAAACCTTCAACGAAGAAGGCAGTTCAAGGCGATGAGCTCTCAAGTCATACCCTGCCCCTAATATGATGTATTGCTCTGAGCCACTCGCCGCATTCTTTTCGACAAGGTCATCAATGAAGCGGGTGCGAGAGATTAGGTGCTCATGAAAACCAGGGGCAAACTTTTGAGTTATCCAAACGCTAAGCTTATGCCCCATGAGTTTGATCAGACTTGCGCCTAAAACAAACCGTTTTGCATAAGGGTCGTTAATCACGCGCTGATTAGGCTTAGCCAAGGTTTCGATATAACGCTGTTTTGCCACACCTTGGGCAGTGCCGTCTTTTCTAAAAATCGAATCACTCATAAAGCCCCCTTCTATAAAAACTTACTCCGTATTATGTCATGGGAAACAAGACACCAACCTAAAACCATAAATCTTGATGCATAAACTCAGACTTAGCTCCAAAGTACCAAAGGTTAAGAATCTTCTTTTTATTCTAGAGGGCTATGCGAGACTTTCTTTATTGGCTGACACACTAACAACACGTAAACCAATACAAAACTAAGCACAATGGCACCTAAAGTGCTAAACCCAGCATAATTCATTGAAGTCGAAACCGTAAAAGGGGCAACAAAGAAGAGTGAATAGTAATAAGCAGTAAAGGGCTTCAATACTTGAGCGCATTGTTTACATGGCATGTGCTTGGAAGGATGCAGCTTCGATTTCTCTTTAATAGAAACCGACGCCCCACAATTAGGACACTTGAACATAGAACACTCCTTTGGTACCACCAAACCTACCGTTTCAATACTGCAAGGCGTGGTCAAAGTACCTTGTTAGTTGACTTAGTACGCTGCACCATTGATCTTACGCACTGGGATACTTGCAAGCACTTCATTTTCGGCCATTCTCATGTTCACGGCCAAAATATCTGCGGAGCATTTCTCTGTCGTTACATAGTGCGTTAAACATCCACATGACTTACAACGATGAAATTCGACTTCTTTATCGCCCCAGCAATAAAACTCAGTTTTCTCGCTCAAGTTGATCTGAACTTGCTCTGGAGAAAAATACGCCCAAGCGGCAGCATAACGACGGCAGATAGAACAATTACACTCCCCGACTTCATCTGGAAGCGAACTCAGTTCTAAACTCACGTTTCCACAGTGACACTTTAATTCCATTTGATTATTCCCTGTATTCGCATAGCAACGAACTAACAATTTGCATTACTGCGCTAGCTTCGCAAGGATGACTGGATCGCTCAACAGATTCGTCAGAGGAAGAAACAATGGCTCAGGTAACTCATCTAGCTTAAACCATTTCCATTGCTTACATTTATCAGGCTCTGTCACCTGTGGTTCGCCGCTAACGTCAGAAGCAACAACAAACAGCGTTATATAGTGCTTGTTCTCTTTCTCAAAAATATCATTGGTAAAAGAAAGCTTCTCAAATCCACTAACAACAAGGCCAGTCTCTTCAAGTGTTTCACGTTTGGCACACTCTTCAATGCTCTCACCCCATTCAAGGTGTCCGCCCGGCGTTGCCCATGTATGAGCCCCATGAGAACCAATTCGTTCTCCAAGTAACACTCGCCCTTCACGTAGAATAACCGCAGCGACACCTACTCTTACTTCCTGACTCACTTAAAACTCCTTAATTCTTACCAAAAGACAAACGAACAGCTAAGTGACTAACAATGCTGAGATTGCGTTCAAACTTACCACTAACGCCAAGCCGAGTTAAATACCAAATGTTGAGAATGATCTCGTAAAGCTCTGTCGATCAACCCCAAGGAAACACTTTTACTTGCTGCCATCTAGCCTTATAACCAGCGGTCATTTTGTTGTAGCTCGCTTCTGTCATTGCTCGCTTATTCGGTTTAATCCGCATATCAAACGCGTCCTCTACACCGTATGGTGCAAACAACTTGATATCGCCTGAATCATCCAGAGTAAACCCGATAGCAAACGCAGAAAGCCAAGACTCGATACCTTGTTCAACACGATCGTATGGTTGAATCAAGCAACCGAACTTCTTAGCGTAACGCTCATGGATGGTCGCTTGGTTCTTTACATCCACGTCGACACGATGACTTAACCGCGAACGAATGCGGTTTTTGAATTCGTCCTCAGTGAGGGCTGAAGCATTATTGAAATAGACAACATCGAAGTCTTTAATTTGGTCTAGAAGCGGTTTGTTTTCGATATCATTCCAAATTATTTGAGTGATGGCGCCGCCTGCAATATAGAAGTTTGGCAAACCCACCTCACGACATACGTTGGCTGTTTCGATTAGCTCAGGAACTTGTTGAATGAGGTTCTTTAGTTTTTGTTTATTCATCGTGACCTAACTAACATCCAGCTAAGGTTTTACCAACGCTACACATTAATACACTTACCTGTTGGCATTGCTTCCAGACGCTCGCCTAATACTTCTTTCAACAAGCCATGAGCTTTCTTACCTGTGCAGTGCCCTGTATAAAGTTTATCGATGGGATATTGAGACAACGTCAATCCAAGCTCTCTAATGTCTTGCTTTGTGCCACCAATGCTATTAAACAATGGTAACCCTACTAGATGGAAGCCCCCGACAACGGCTTTTATTCTCTCTCCTGGGAACAAAGTAACGGCTGTATCAACCATATTGAGAACGCCACTATGCGCACATCCCGTGAATATAACTAAACCGTCTGACTCTTTAATCACTAACAGTAATTCATGATCAAATGAGTCGCGCTCCCGTCGATTCTTAGACTGTGTATATAGGTATTTATTGCCCTTAGGTTGTTCGTGTTTCGCGCTAATATCAGTAATAGCAAAGACATTGGGAGCGATTTCAGTCGTACGATTGACGAAGACTAACCGCTCATTGCTGTTTTCTAATAAATCCTTATTGATCCCGACATCACTTTTGAAACCAAAAGCCCGGAAATGATAGCTTTTCTGTTCGCAATTTTTCAGAAACACTTTGGCTTTAGAGTTATGAGCAACAAAATCAGCGGTGCCATTACAATGATCATGATGTCTGTGTGATATGACGGCGAGGTCTACATCCTTGATATCAACACCCAGTAATGGTGCATTTTGACAAAACGTATCGCCACTTCCCATATCGAACAAGATCTTTAGCGATGCAGTTTCAATATGCAGTGATAGCCCGCGCTCAACGGCTAAGTCTTTCCTGTTATCCAGTCTAGAGTTATCAACCAGCGTCGATATTTTCATAATTCTCTTTTTATATGATCACGAATCGTACATTGCCCAACGGAAATAAGGTCACGCTGAGCAACGACGAACCACCAAAACTAAACCGCCACACCGTAAACCCAGTGATTACTCTCCACTTTCAAAGTGGGCAAATACTTCTGCGCCAGTCATATTTTGTGTTTCATTTTTAAATTCGTAGTATTCGGGCTTTTCATCGATGAATATCTGATGAGTTAATTTGTAGTCATCCCGAGACATCAATAAACCGACAGGAAGGTGGTACTGATTATTTGGCACCAAAAAGTAAAACAAGTGAGTACCACATTTACCGCAGAAACCTCTCTCTGCCCAATCTGATGACTTATATCTCACAACATTCGATTCACCTGATATTTTAACTGAATCAGCGCAATCAATGACTAACATCGGACCGCCAGACCAATTTCTACACATACTACAATGACAAGCCCCCAATTCATTACTGGCGTACTCTACTTCCAACTCAACCGAGCCACATAGGCACTTTCCTTTACCTTTCATGAATCCTCCAATCTTTGCCATGTGTGTAAAATGAATAACCGATAACGCTTTGTGTACCGATGACTTAATAAGAAAGGCTATTTTTTGTTTCCCTTGTCCGACAGATACGCGGCATACTTTTTAGAGATCCATTTATGAATATGAAGCCCTGTTTTACGAACAAGATACCAATCTATCGCAACTAGAATCACCAAACCGATTACAGTACCCATTATAAAACCTCCCTGCTCATTGAAATATCACTCTAACAAATGGTTAAGAAAAGCACCGTGAACCCAAACAAACTATTAAGACTCGATATGGGTAGTTACTTTAACTCTGGAAGAATGACGAGGCATAACGCCCGCTTAGGTGGTGAGCAACGTGATACCACTTTAAACACTTGCACTTACGCATAGTGCGAATGCCATGCATTGTGAATCTTATTAAATTTATTGTTATGTTCGTACTCAAAGAAATTGAAGAACCAAACAAATAATAAACGCGGGTAGACCGGCCATAAAGAAGACCAAACCTGTCTGGTAGTTCATTCGATAGTGCTCGTGTTGCTCTTTTTCGAAATCATGCCCTTCTACCATTTTGTAGACCTTATCTGTACTCGGATCATCTAACCGAGTTGTCTTACTATGGATACCACCTTCCCACATTAGTTTCGCTAAAATCCATATAACGATGACAACAAAGAACAGGAAGTCGACCAACTGAGTAGTCGCGAAGAAAGGAACAAACTGGGCTAAAGCTATAACTACAAGTGCAGCAGAGAGGTTAATTAGAACCACTTTTTTAAACAAATCGAGCAAAATTCCCTCCTTGAGCATAACGCGTTGCTAAAGCATGAGTAACGCAATACAAAAGCGCCCGCATCCCACCTTAAACACTAAGCGCAACGCACAGTGAAAACGCCACGTGTTGCAAATCAACCTTAAACAGATTGTTATAGTGCTTTACCGTTTACCAGTGACCAATGGTGAGGCATTAGTTCACGTATAGCTTTAAAAACCAATGAATTATCTGGAGTCGTAATTGCTGCTTTCACATCCCCACCCCAGTGAACAAGGCGCTCTTGGCAAACCCCGCATGGTGACAAGATTAAAAACTCATCGTTCTCGCTTTCACGACACAGGCATAACGAGTGGGTCACTCGCTCATTGAGTTTGTGAGCCTCTAAATACGCCCCCACTTCCATACATAGTGAAAGAGCATCATTTTTTGTATCAGGAGCAATGCTTGTTAATATTTTTCCTGAAACTGTTCGAACAGCCGCTGCGCCACCCCAACCAGATGGATACCGAACCTTTACTAGTTCTACTGCTGCTTGATAAAGCTCTCTTTCGATATTATCCATGATCATCCATATTCAATTTTATCGAGCACTATAACGCTACCTTTAGCGTTGAGTGAACGTGTGCCATGTTTGATTGGACCGAGTTCGGCACGCGTTTACGAATCAGATTTAAAGGCTTGTTAAGTACGTTCACAGTTGAGCAGAAAAGCTGTTATTTATAAATTCACGAATAGAGCCATTCTCTATTTGATACTTACTAAATAAATGCCGCAATACCAACTGACTATCTCGCCTGTCTACACTATCTGTAATCATATAGATATTGCCATTTCTCTCTAGTTCTGTGGGATCAATAACTGGTACTCGCTGTTGAAAAGCTTCTAAGAAGGCAGAATTAAGAAGGTCATTATAATTTACCGACAAGTTGTTAAGGAAAAGAGCAACCGTCCCTCTAGCAGCATTGCCCATAAACACACCGTCTAATATGTCTCGGTACCTAAAAAATTGACTTTCACCAAAATAATAACAATATTTAGCCTGAACTACGCCTTTTTGACAAACAGCCTTTGCACCATATAAAGTCATTTCTAGCTGCTTTAATTGCGAAGAAGGACTGACACCATCGGCGATAAAAAATAGAAAACAGAATTTACTCTTCGTTGCCCGTTTTTGTGCTTTAAGCTGCTTATTTGCAGACTTCACAACATTTGCTATTTTTCCTGTGTAGGCAATATGTTCTGCGTGCTCAAACACTTTACCATCAGAGAATACTGACTCTTTTTCTGTAAGTGATTCTTTAGTATCAAGTTTAACTTTTAGTTCAACTAAAGTGGTCTCATAGTCTTCAAGTAGAAAGTCTGGTGTTTTTTTATCACATTCCAATATTTTCGCTGCATTCATGTCGATTGATTTAAAGAACTTGATTACATCTTTTTCATACATTTCCATATGGAAAACTCTCCCTTACCATTAAATGCCTAACAGCTATTAGACAGAAAAATTCTGCAATTAAATACTGAATAATTCTGTCTAGTTTCTAAGACAGGCAAGCAACATACAACTAAGTCATTGAATAACAATGACTTATGTCACAGCCAATTTCAGGCGTGTGAAAGATCGCTTACTTTAATTCATCTGGAATGCGGCGATCTTTGTGGTAATACTCTCGGTCGCGTTCGTTGATTTCGCGTATCACTTTGCATGGGTTGCCGACTGCAACGACATTGGCTGGGATGTCTTTGGTGACGATGCTGCCTGCGCCTATTACTGAGTTTTCACCAATAGTGACACCGGGAAGTACGACAGTGTGCGCGCCAAGCCATACGTTGTTGCCAATACGAACAGGAACATTGAACTGCGCCGCTTTTAGCCTGAGTTCTGGGCTGATGGGATGTGTGCCAGTTGCAATGGTCACGTTAGGCGCAATCATCACGTTGTCGCCGATGAATACGTCGGTGTCATCGACCAAAGTTAGATTGAAGTTTACGTATACGTTGTTGCCTAGGTGCGTGTGACGCCCCCAGTTCGCATGTAATGGTGGTTCAATGTAGCAGCCCTCACCGACTTCGGCGAACAACTGCTTTATGATTTGTTGTCGTTTATCACCTTCACTCGGGCGAGTGTGGTTGAAATCGTATAGCACTTCTAAGCATTGAGTTTGCTCAGCAACCAAATCAACGTCGTCACAGTAGTAAACGTCTTGGCTGTGCATTTTAGCCTTTATATCCATGTTTGAACCTATTTGATCATTGCCTTATGTCGGCATAAATAAAGAAACAGATGGATAATTTGAAGTTTTCACTGGCCTTAATGCAAGTTGGATGAATTAACGCGGCCTAATGTTTTCAGCCACACGCCACAGCACACCACTTGGGTCAGTGATACAAAACTCAAGCATTCCCCATGGCTGTTCAACAACCTCGGAAACGGTAACTTCAAATTCCGACACTACATTAGAGTTTTGGATGTGTTGATACCAACTTTTTACGTCTTCAACCAGCAAGTGCATCATGTAATTGTGACAGTGCGCAGGTTCATAAAAGTTTTGCAGAAGGAACGCACAACCTCCGTGTCGTAGATAGGCGATATCGTGAAATTCAGACATCACTTCAAAGCCGATTGACTGGTAAAAACGTTTAGATAAATCGAAGTCTTTCGCGGGTACAAAAGACTTAATTTCTGAGACTTTGAGGTTTTCCATCCTACATCCTTATAGTGTTGATATTCTGGTGCTGACACGCTTAACGCTTTAAGTAGTTACGGCGTTTATTGAGAGCTCTTATTGAGAATCTTGCTGAAATGAGTCAACTTCGGCTTTAGTTAGATAACGCCACTGGCCTGCTTCAACATCCAAACGAACGTCACCAATCTGTTCACGGTGTAGGCCAACAACTCGATTCCCGACCGCAGCAAACATTCGTTTTACTTGATGAAACTTGCCTTCTGTAATGGTCAACAACACTTCTTTACTGGTAATCACCTCGAGCTCTGCCGGACGCGTCGGTTTTTGCTCGCCCTGCAATTGAATGCCCGCTTTAAACTTATCAGCGACATCGTCTTTGATATCTCGTGACAATGTCACGCGATACACCTTCTTACATGACTTGGTTGGCAGCGTAATATTGAATGACCATCGCCCATCATCGGTAATCAAGACTAAGCCTGTGGTGTCAGCATCTAAGCGCCCTGCTATGTGCAGTTCTGATGCTTTGTCTATCTCGATGTAGTTGAACAATGAAGGATAAACTTCGTCGATATTGGAGCAGATAGTACCCGCAGGCTTGTGCATTAAAAGGTAACGAAATTCACGCAACTTAAGCGGCGTGCCATTTAACAAGATGGTGTTGCTTTCATGAACCTGAGTCGATTCATCGGTGATTGTTTCACTGTTTACGTTCACCTCGCCATTATGGATGCGTTCAATCGCTTCAGGCTTGGTTAGGTCAGTGCTTTTACATAAGTATTTATCAAGGCGCATTAATCGTCGGCACCACATTTAGCACAAGGCTTGTAAGTTCGTTCACCTTGTTCGATAACCACATAATCACCAACGCACTTGTCACATAAAGCGAGCTTTGGGTAAGCCTCTTTTTGTTTCTTTGCGTTAATGTTGCCTTCGGTGGTGTATACGGTTCTCATTTTGATGCCTTTGCTTGAATAACGTGAGAGACGCAAATTGTATCACTGTTTACAGCCTTGATTGGAGTGGTGGTGCATAGATAAATTGATTTTAAGTGCCGCTATTCCATGTTCCCACCCCGTAACGGCTTAACCATGAACAACAAAGTCAACGTGCCACGCCTATCAGTGGTAAAATGATAAAAGCTCACCAACCAATGAAGTCGATAATGAAAGATTGTAATCAATGCGGAAAATGCTGTATCAAATACGGAGATGGCGACCTTGCCGCGACTCAAGAAGAGATCGATTTGTGGGAGCTGTTCAACCCAGACATCTTTGAATATGTTCGAGGAAGCGAGATTTGGTTTGACCCTGAATCTGGTGAACGTTTAACTCGCTGCCCTTTTCTGGAGCTGGTTCCGACAAAAGACACCAAGGCTCAAGCCAAGTACACGTGTAGTATTTACTTAGACCGACCAGAAGATTGCCGACACTACCCAAGCCTGATTAATGAGATGGTACGAGATGAGTGTGAAATGATTGAGGTGGTGGATTTACAAGACACGAAGAAAGCTCAAAGGAAACTCGATCTGTTGATGAAAGACAGCCGCCCTTCAAGCTATTCGTAAACGATGATCTCTTGAAGATCAATCTTCAGCATTAGCTAATAGCCGCTAAAACCTTAAGCCAAATACTGGTTCGCTTCTAACCAATCAAGCGCAACCAGTGCTGCCAATGAGCATACCGCTCTGTCATTGCCATCAACAAACTTAAGCTCTTCGATTTCGGCATCTGGAGACAGTTCGCCAGTATAATCAGCAAGATAACAAGTCAATTGCACTGATACGCACGGAAAAATCATGAACTTCCCCGTCAATAAAGGCTTGCTAGAACCTTTAAAAG